>JAUYOV010000019.1 GCA_030697795.1 bacterium | reverse complement strand
GGCCGGCCCAGTTCGGATTGAGGTCTGCAATTCGACCTCATGAAGTCGGAATCGCTAGTAATCGCAGGTCAGCTATACTGCGGTGAATACGTTCTCGAGTCTTGTACTCACCGCCCGTCAACTCAAGGGAGCCGGGAGTAGGTGAAGCCCGCCATTCGGCGGATCAGCCTAAGCTCGGTGACAGGGAGTAAGTCGTAACAAGGCACGGCTAGCGGAAGCTGGTCGTGGAGTTTAATTTTTAATTTTGTATTTTTACAAAGTTAATGTGTCGATCTCCGATGTTCATCGGAGGGGTGTTGGTCTTTGACCCCAAAGAAAGACTAAATTCTACGCAAGTAGTTTGTAGAGGACGGGCCGCCCAGTGAAGCTGGGCGAGCCTCGCCTACGCAAGCTAAACTTGCGTAGGCGGGACAAAAGAAAAAGTGCTTAATCAAAAAAGACCTATTGCAAAAATAGGTCTTTTTTGATATGTTTTTTATAGAACAGGAGGGTTTTATGGAACAATGGCAGAAAAAAGTCCTTAAAAAATTACGTAATGCTAAAGAAACCAAAGCTCCGATTACTTTCACGCTTTACGAGATCATTAAACTTACTCAACTTATTGAAACGCCACTATTCCGCTGGCATGATCATGAAAACAAGCGAAGCAAAAGATAACGTCTATCCGCAAACTACCGGATGGCGTTTTTTCTTTGGCGGCATTTAATTTTTAGTAAAAAGATCGGCAGAAACCAAATAAGCAATAGACAAAACAGAATTGGTATAAGTTAAAGCGGGTGGTATTGATTCAAAATTATCTGAAATCAATTTTACGCCCCTATAAAAAAGTTTGGTTTCATTATCACGCTTAACTTTTTCCTCAATGATTTTAATAATATCACGGCATTTATTACCTTCGTTATTAAGCTTATACCATATCGCCAGCAAACTATTGTCTAATATAAAATATAATTTTTCATTCGGTGCAAAAGTAAGTAAACCAATCCGATGGTCCCAACATAAATCAAGGATATCATTTACTAAATTCATGCTTTTTTCTTGGTTGCTCGCAACATTCTCTGCAATGGCCATAAATAGGTTATTAAAAGCATAAAAACTGGAAAGATTGAGTGCGTGTTGATACACAGAATGATTATTAAAAGAAAAAAATTGAAATTTATCTTTTATGATTTCTAAAAAATCTCGCGCCTTTTTAGATTCACCTAATAATAACAGCAACAAAAAAATTAAAACTTGGTTTGATAAATAGATGGTTTTTTCTCCGGGTAATACTTTCTTTTCTTCGTGTTGACCAATACCCAATTTATTAAAAAATAATCCAGTTTTATTATCCTTTCCCACATACTTTTCTATGGCAATTAAAATATTTTTAGCCCGTTCCGTGTTTCCTAAAAGAGCATAATTTATGGCAAGAGAAATATTTTCAAAAGTATCTAAATGGCTAGCATCAGGATCGTCTAGTAAACGGGCGGCCTTAACAAGACCAGTTTTTTCGTCAAAACCTATTATTGATTCAATCTGGGCAATAAGTTCTCTTGCTTTTCCAATTTCATGCGTAGAAGTAAATGCCATATTAAAAAATTTTCTTTTCCTAAAAATAAAATATGGTTCGAGCCGATGTTTTTAGTATAGCATATTTTATGCGCGTGGATGGAATCGAACCATCGGCCCCCGCCTGCAACGCTATGCGTAGCATTGCGGGCAGGTCTTCTTACCCGCCTGCCAAAGCCGACCCAAAATTTTTGAAACATTGGGTGTGCCAGGGATCGAACCTGGGACCTCTGTCTTATCAGGACAGCGTTCTACCACTGAACTACACACCCGTATTTGTGTTTATTAATCTTTCAATCGCAAGTCGTTTTTTCCAAGATTTAATTTGTAATTCTCTATTCCGCGCATCGCTTAAGCTTGGAAACTTTTCAGAATATATAACTTCCCAGGGCATATATCGTTTTGTTGATTTGACTAAACTATTATTATGCATCTTAAGCCTAATACAAATGTTTTTAGTGCTACCTACGTAATACGCGCCATTTATTTTCGACTTTAGTATGTATATATAAAACATATATTCGTTCTGCTCCCGAAAAACGGCGCGTTTTTCGGGGATCCGCGATTTTGCAACCAAAATCATATTTTGGGCAAAATCGGGACACTGAACTACACGCGCCTAGCGATATTTAAGCATCTTTTGTAATTTTATCCAAAACCTGTTTTATTGTTTCTGTTTCCTCCGATGTTTGCGACCATGATTTGATTTTTTCGTAATGTTGTAAAAAAAGGTTATTGGCATACTGCTTGCCAAAAACGTTTTTAGCTAGACGAGCCAAAGCTTCCAAAAGTTTAAGGTAATAATTTATGGCAGCTGGATCGGATGACTCAAATTTTATTTCTAAATTTCCACCGGCGTTGATGCTAAACTGGTCCTCCAGGCGATTTTTAAGAAAAATATCCTCAATTGGTTTAGGGCCGATCAATACGAATATTGAGCGCACAATTAAGAAAACAAATTGGAAGAGGTCCGCTGTAGAAGCCATAGCCTAAATTATAAATTTACGGTTTTAGAGAATTTTTTGGCCGATACTACAAAAAGTATCATGCCAATTGTCATAAGGGCGTGATGTATATCAACCGCTGGGGGCATAAGTAATTTCAAGCGCGTAAATATTATGGTCCACAAAAAAGCGAGCATCATAAACATAACTCCCCAAATAAATAAACCGAGCCCTTTGCCAATAGCTCCTCCCATCTGCTTTTTTACACTTATGATCGTGGCGATGGAAATTATGCCCACAGCTATGCCAAGAATATCTATAGAAAGCGTTATATAAAATGTATTCATATTGGTTATATTAGCATACTCACCTAGAAGCAGTTGTGAATAACTTATTCGCGCTTAAAGCTAAGTTGTGCTAAATTAGGCTTAATCGTCGAAAAATCATTACTAGATAAGCGTTTTTTTAATACTATGCCAGCTAACGATAAACCAGAGCCAGTTATAGCATATTGCGTAAAATGCCGTGAAAAAAGAACAATGATTGATCCCAAAGAGGTGACTATGAAGGGTAAGGGTGGGGTTACCCGCCGGGCGATGACCGGCACTTGCGAGAAATGCGGCACAAAGATGTTTAAAATTTTGGGCAATAAAAAATCTTAGATCCGGATCCCAAAACAATCCGCCTTTTCGGCGGATTGTTTTTGTGTTTGATGTTTGTTTGAAAAAGTCAGAACCCATTTTGAGCAGAACCCCAACGAAT
>JAUYOV010000018.1 GCA_030697795.1 bacterium | reverse complement strand
GGGCGTTCAGCGATTCGGAGTAAAAGCAGTCTTGGATGATTTTTTAAGAAACAAATACAGATGGGAAGTGGAGCTTTTAAGAAAAATCCAAAAATTTGTCGCAAATCGCGCTAAAAAAATTATTGTACCTAGCGAGTATTTGAAGAGGGTTGTGACAAGATGGGGAATTAGGCCAGAAAAAATTTCCGTGGTTTATAATACCTTTCAAGACAATGAGTTGTTTCGCTTTCCTCGCATGGCTCGGGGTGGCTTCGCCAAACCCGCTCAACAACTCATTGACTCTCGACTAATAGTCTCGGCAGGCAGGCTAGTGCCTTGGAAAGGATTCGGCGCGCTGATTGAAATTATGCCGGAGATTTTGAAAGAAATACCGGAGGCAAGGCTGATTATTATTGGGGATGGGCCGGAATATAAAAATTTAAAATTAAAAATTCAAAATTTAAAATTAGAGGATCGCATTATTATGGTTGGAAACCTGACGCGCGAAAAAGTTTTAGAGTATTTAGTCGCCGCTGACGTTTTTGCGCTAAACACGGCCTATGAAGGATTTTCACACCAAATTTTAGAAGCAATGGCGCTCGGCGTGCCAGTTGTAACAACCGACTCCGGAGGTAATCCAGAGCTTATTGAAGACGGCGAATCCGGTTTTTTGCTAAAGTTCAACGACAAAGAAGCGTTAAAAGAAAAAATAATTGAACTTTTATCTAATAATTTTTTAGCTCAAAAATTATCCAAAAACGCCAAGAAAAAAGCGGCAGAATTCTCAAAAGAGAGGATGATAAAAGGCACAATAAGGGCCTTCTGTGGATAAGCGGCTTGACATTGGCAAAGCGTAGGGGTACAATGGATTTATTAGTAAGATAACTGTTTATTCTTATGAAGAACTATATTTTTTCGAAGTTTACGTTAACCCCTTGTAATTTAGAAACTAGGGCGCTTTGCATTGGCGCTTGGATGGTTAAGATTAGCCTTATGATATTCAAATCTAGAGAAATGGCAGCAGAATTTGAAAGAGAGCTCTTTAGAACTCAAGACAAGAATTTAATGCTTTCTTACGCGCGCACTATTCATATGCCGGGAGCTTTATTAAAGCTAATAATGAAGGCTAACGATATCTTGGTAGGCGTGTTATTTAAGTTTGCTGAAGCAGTTTAATGCGCCTGTTTCTCTGTTGAAATATTAGTCCAAAAAAGCTCGCCTCGTGAGCTTTTTTGGTTCTTCGCGGGGTTATAATGAAACAATGCGAGTTTTAATGATAAGCGGGGATCCGGGGGTTTTGGATCCGAATACGGAAGTTGGCAAAAGAATGGTGGAGTATAGAGAAGCTTTCGGCGAGCTTGATATTTTGCTTGCCTACGGAAACGCTTTTAGATTTATGGGTGCGTTTTTTTCTGGGCTTAAAATGCTGCTACAAAAAAAACTAGATATTATTACGGCCCAGGATACGGAACACTTTTTTTTGGCTTGGCTTTTTTCAAAATTATTTAGGATTCCTTGGCAGATGCAGATACATACTGATATTCTAAGCCCTTATTTTAAGGAGCAATCTTTAAAAAATAAAATACGCGTTATGCTAGCAAAGTTTTTACTACCGCGAGCTGGGTGTATTCGCGTTGTGAGTGAGAGAATTAAAAAATCAGTGATTAATTATAATAAGTCACTTTCCAGCTGCGTTACCACCCTCCCAATTTTTGTTGATGTCGAAAAATTTAAAAATACACTTATTAAAACCGATCTACATAAAAAATATCCGGGCCTCTTTATAATTTTGATGGCTTCCCGAATAACACAAGAAAAAAATATCGGACTGGCGCTTGAGGCACTGTCTCTAATTCGCGCGAATAAGCAAATAATACTTCTTGTTGTCGGCGACGGGCCGGAAAAAGATAGCTTACGGCTTAAAGCGTATAGCATAGAGCTGGGCGACAATGTTGTTTTTGAGATAAACACCGCAGATATTATTTCTTATTACAAAACCTGCGATTTATTTTTGCTGACTTCAAATTATGAGGGGTATGGGCGCACTTTGATTGAGGCTGCATCTGCCGGGGCAAAAATTATCTCAAGCGATGTAGGCATCGCCCCAGAAGTTTTAGACCAGAGCTGCATCTTTAAAGTTGGAGACAAAGACGATTTAGCTGAAAAAATTAACGCCGCTTTTGCTAGTCGACTCAAACCGCCAAAACCTCTTATTCCCCAAACAAAAGAGGAATATTTAAAGTTATATAAGAGAAGTTTTGAGGTATGCATAAATAAAAAATGAACCTTTTAATTCTCACTCAAAAAGTTGATAAAAATGATGATAATTTAGGATTCTTTCATCGCTGGCTGGAACAATTTTCTAAAAATACTGGCAAGCTTTTTGTGGTCGCAAACTATCTTGGAAATTACGCCTTGCCGCCTAACGTTCGTCTGGAGTCTTTGGGAAGAGAAAAAGGATTAGGCAGAATCAGGCGATATTTAAATTTTTATAAATATCTATTTGAGATTTTGCCTAAAACCGATGCAATATTTGTTCACATGATCCCAGCTTGGGTTATTTTGGTTTGGCCCATTGCTTTAATTTTCCGGAAAAAAATATATTTATGGTACACGCATAAGTCGGTAACTTTTTCGCTTCGGCTTGCCGAAACATTGGTTGAGAAAATCTTTACCGCTTCTACCGAAAGCTGCCGTTTGGACTCTAAAAAAATCATCATAACCGGCCATGGGATTGATACGGAGTATTTTAAACCAAAAGATTTACCGAAAAACAGCGAGAGTTTGAAAATTTTAAGCGTAGGGCGCATAACTCTTTCCAAAGATTATGAATTTTTATTGGAAGTCATGGGGGTCGTAAAAACCCGCGGCTATGACGCAGTTCTAGATGTTGTGGGCGCTCCGATGACCTCTGCAGATTTTAGCTATAAAAATAAGCTTGATGATTTAATTAAAAAGAAAAGCTTGCAAAACATTGTCAATTTCATTGGGCCAAAAACTTATGCCGAAATGCCGGACGTTTATAGCAGCCACGATATTTTGTTGCATGCCAGTGAAACCGGAAGCCTTGACAAAGCCGTTTTAGAAGCGATGTCCTGCGCCTTGCCGGTTGTCACCACCAGCGAGGCGTTCTACAAAATTTTGCCTGATCGGTATTTAGTAAAACAAAAAAATCCGCGCGCGATGGCGGAGCGGATTGTCCGGTTGAAATTCATGGGCAAAGATTTATCATTACGGAAAACGATAGCACAAAACCATAATTTAAATAATTTAGTGGAGAAAATAGTTGTTAATTTATGAGCGATAAAATACCATGTTCAGTCGGCATACTGACGCTGAATAACGGCCAGACACTCCGGCGCTGTTTGGATTCGCTCAAGGACTTTGCCGAAATTATAATCTGCGACGGCAACAGCACCGATAATACTTTAGAAATCGCCCGCGAATACGAAGCTAAAATAATAAAACAATACGATTCCAACAAACCCAATCTGCGCTGCGTAAAAGATAAAGCCAATGTCCGGATGAAGAATATGTTAGCGTCGTCCTATGATTGGTATTTTTTTATGGATTCGGACGATACTTTATCCCCAGGAGTCATTGAAGAGATTAGAAAGATAACCACGAATCAGCGTCCGGAATTTCTGGTTTATCGCATGCCCACAAGAATTTTTATAGACGGCAAAGAAATAAGGCACGAGGCAAGTTATCCTTCGTATCAAACAAGGCTCATAAATCGCAAAATAAAGCCATATTTTAAGGGCAAGGTGCATGAGCGCTTGGAATTTGATCGCTTGAAATACAAAGTCGGCGAGCTTCAAAGTCGTTACGATTTCCATTGGCCGATGGAGCGCGTGCTAAATTTTTGGAAGTATCAA
>JAUYOV010000017.1 GCA_030697795.1 bacterium | reverse complement strand
CTCTTTGTCATTCTGAGGGAACAAGGTGACCGAAGAATCTCTATCCTGACGAGTTACCAATTCAACTGCTTTTTGGGGAACAGAGACAATTGCTTTTACTGTTGATTGGGTTATGCCTTTGAGTTGATTGCCGAGGAAGGAGAAGAAGGAGGTTGGCCCGTCTTCGCTAAAGCTACGGCGAGGTGAAGGGGATATTTGGGCTAACTGATGGCTGGCTTCGGAGAGAGCCGATTCAAAAACTCTAGTTGTATCAATAAAACTATCGGATAAATATCGGTTTGCTGTTTGGAATTTATTTGAAATTCTGGAGACTTGATATCTTAATTCTCTGCTGGCCAATAATGCGGTATTAAAAGAATCATCCGATATTTCAATAACCTCTTTTTTTATGCCGCTGAAAAAATTATGAGATATACCTTTTATTTCATATCCTATTTCTAACAAATCTGTTTGTATGTTTTTATAAATACCGCCCATATCCGATATTGTTTTACTAAATGTCTTACCGATATTTGGAGCAACAACATCATAAACAAAATTTTTAGCAAAAACACTTCCAGAAAAAACAGTAAAAATTAAACTCACTGCTAAAATAAATTTCTTTACCTTATTAAATCTTTTATTAAGATCCGATATTAAAACCTTATTTTTGTAAGAATTATTATTGGGTTGTTTGTTTTTTTTATTTTTAATCCGTGTAGGGCAATATAATTTTCTATATCGGATTTCTTTACATACCAATTTCGCCCAAATTTTTTACCAGCTATAATTTCCCGCCTTACAAGCAAACTTAAGTACTCCTGCGAGTAAGGAGTATCGGCACAAGCCTCCGATATTAAGATGTAATCTTTTCTATCTTCTTCCACAGAATTTATAAGTATCGGATCACATATATATTTTACCACCCATATATCAAAATTTTTGATATTTTCCTGTGGATAAGTAATAAAAAATATTTTTGTGTTAAAAAACTGAAGATCATCATTTAATCTTCTTGGGTATATAAACTTTGATAATCCTTATTAAATATTAATAAAAAAAGACTATCGGATATAAAGGTTTTTATATGTTCTGTTAAAGAAGATTTTGTTTATTTTAATGATATATTTTTACCTGTCTTTTATTAAAAACCCTTGACAGGTTTAGGAATCAAAGAATTTATACATAAAAATTGCTTATTTTTGCGTGTCTGTGGATAACCCTAATTGATTATCCGATAGCAATAGAAGATAATACGCAAAGAGATAAACATTGCTAAAGTTTGATAAACCTATAATAAATGGAAAAAAAATACCTAAACATAAAACAGGCCGCCAAGCATCTGGGGGTTACCCCCCTTACTCTCCGAAACTGGGACAAAAAAGGGATCTTAACTTCTTATAGAAATCCAGTTAATAACTATCGGGTATACAGGGTTGATCAACTGGAGATGTTTACTCGCAGGTTAGAGAATTCTAAAAACAAAAAAGGCGGCAGAAGGATAGATATATCGGTCGTCTAAATCACAAATTTTAAAACCGCCGGTTAAGGCGGTTTTAAAGTCTTTGATGTGTCTATAAGCCGAATTCTGTCCGAGCACGTAATTTTACTTACGCACTTGGGGTAATCATTTGTCTGGGCCAAAGATTGCTCTTCTGGCTCAAGCGTTCAATAGAACTTGCACCGGATAGGAGTTTTTCTCTACATATTGTTACCAATATATACTGTGAGCTCTTACCTCACTCTTTTCACCCTTGCGCTACCAACTTTTCTGGCTTTAGACCAGAAATGATGACGTCCGCGGTATGGTCTCTGTGACACTATCCCGTTCCTCCTTACATTATCAGGAGTATGGCGGCTGTTAGCCGTTATCACTAACCAAACAAAAATTGTTTGGATGGTGTTCGGACTTTCCTCCCCTATCCACACAATGGCGGATAAGAGCGATTACCCGATACATCAAAGAACTATTACATTATAACAAAGAACCCTGCTCCTTGTCCAGAGCTTCATTTGCTAGCCTATCCGCCTCTTTATTTTGTTCTCTTGGTATATTTTTAAAATTTAGTTCTCCAAAATCGGTCTTTAGGTTCCAAATTTCCATAAACAAGGGGTGTAAAGATTTCTCTTCGGTTTTATACTCCCCCTTTAGTTGTTTTGCCACCAATTCACTATCCAGCCTAAATTCCAAATCCATATTTTTTATTTTCTCTTTTCCAAAAAGAGCTTTTATTTTTTTCAAAGCAAAAATAACGGCTTTATATTCTGCCTCGTTGTTGGTGCCTTCTCCTATCGCCTCTGAATAACTCTTAATATTTTTTCCAGCATGATCTTTTATAACAACTCCAACAGCTGCCGGACCAGGATTTCCGCGAGAACCACCATCGGTATAAATTATAATTTTATCCATAAATTATTCTTATTTTAAGTACCCCACCTTTTTAAGCCAGTAATCGTTTTCCCATTCCCAAAGAATTTTGGCCGCGACAAAAGCGCGAAAATCTTTATATAAATAAGGGAATTCTCTCAACTCCACTTCTCCAGTGGTATCACGCCACTCATGGCTTTCCTCCAAACATAATATTTTATTATTTTTTCCTGGTCTAATTTTTCTTCTTCCTCCTTTTTCTCTTAAGCTGGCGCCGCATTTATCGCATATCCTCTTTTGATCGATCCTTAAAATCCACCTGGTCTCTATATTCTGCGGCAGACCGATAACTTTTTTGATTTCAAATTCCTGTAAAGCCGATACATACGCGGATGTCTGCAGGTTGTATTCCGGATAAAATCCGGTAGATGTTTTTATGTCCAGCACTCCGAACTTCCCGCCAATGCAAGCCAGCGCGTCTACTGTTCCGGCATAGCGATACTTGCCGGACCAGATCGGTTTTTCAATAAACTCTGGATATATGACAATTTTTTGATCCTGATTGAATTCAATAAACTTTTCAACAGCAGGCCTTATGCTCTCCGGTATTACCATCTCCCGGCCAGTAAGAACACCCTGGACGGTCTGGTGCAGTAAAGAACCCTCTTCAGCTGATTTGTTTTTTATGTCTTCCGCTCCTTGGTAACTACCCACTTCTTTAAAAAAATTTTGCAAAGCAGGTTTAGATTTTATTTCCAAAATTCTGGTTACCCTCGGGAACCAAATACCATTTACTTCATGTCCTGTCTCTTTTTTAAACTCCCCCGCATCGGTAAATCTCATTTTTTCAGGGCTTCAAGCCCGGGCAGTTTTTTACCAGATAGAAATTCCAGCATCGACCCGCCTCCAGTAGATACATGATTAAACTGATCTAACAAGCCGAATTTATTTAAAGCGGCAATAGTATCACCACCCCCCAGTACTTTAAAAGCGGATATTCTGGAAATAGACCTTGCTAGTTCCATAGTACCTTTAGCAAACCTTTCGTCTTCACACACACCCACGGGCCCGTTCCAAAATATAGTCTTGGCCGAGCGGAGAATTGCGGTAAAACCCCCGACAGTGGCTGGCCCCATGTCTAAAACACACTCATCTGCCGTCAGGGTGTTCAGGGGAGAAATATCCTCAAGGCTAGTCCAGTGTTCCTTGGAGTTTAAATCTTTGGCCACCACCCCATCTACGGGCCAATGAAGTCCGGAAGAGTTCAAGTCAAGATCTTTTATGTATTCAAAAGATTCTAGATCTGCGCATGATTTGCTCATTTTCAGCCCCTTAGCTATGAGTATTGTATTGGCAAGTTTACCGGCTACCAAAACAGAAGATCCGTTTTTTAAAAATCTTTCAATTAGGGGCAGTTTG
>JAUYOV010000016.1 GCA_030697795.1 bacterium | reverse complement strand
CCAAAGAAAGCCAATGGTTTTGGGCAATTCCGAACGCTCCGCGTTTTTTTAAGGTGAGGTTCGAGCCGAAGATTTTTTGGAGGGAGATTTTTTTGGAGGGGAGGTCGTCTGTTTTTGCTGTTTCTTCCAGTATGGAAGCGTCTTTAATCCAGTCTCGGGTCGGTTCGATCCACGCGGAGGGGGTATGTTCAAGACGGGCTATTTGCTCCTCGACGGACTTCTTGTCGGACATAAGCGAACGACGCCTTTCAAGGTAGTCGTCCCGCTCTATGTCTTGGGCTACATAGACATCGGTAAGTCTGGCGACGTTGCGGGAAAAGTCGCTGACTTGCCCTCGCATTTCTTGAACAGCCCCCGACGCGGAATTTTTAGTGTCGTGCTCCTCTTTGTCGAGCATGGCGGAAAGTGGGGCTACCCAATCTTTCGGCATAGCGTATCCGGTAAGCATGACCGACAACTGGCGGTCTAGCTCCTCCGCTCGGATACAGGGTTCGGGGCATTTCTTTGTCTTGGATTTCTTGGTGCAATGGTAATAGACGTAGCGGTGGGTGTTGCCGTTCTTCTGCCTCTTTATCTTTATTTCTCCGGTAATCCCCATACCGCAACTCCCACACGACAGGAGGCCACAAAACGGCCTCGGGTCGGTCTTTTTGGCGGGGGTGCGGCCTCGGCCTCGTAAGACAGCGTTAGCCCTGTCAAAGAGGTCTTTCGTGATTATCGGTTCGTGCTTGCCCTCGTATATTTCCCCTGCGTGGCGGAAGTGTCCGTAATAAATCGGGTTCGTGAGCATATTTGATATGCGTGAGATATGAACACGATTATTATTTTTGGAATAGATACCCGCCTGTTCTAAAACCACGGAAAGATTTTCAAGGCGGACACTTCCCGTTGCGTAAAGTTCAAACATCTTTTTGACGAGCTTCGCATTTTTACGATGGACAGCAATTTTCTTGATATTGGAATTGTTGATGTAGCCAAGTGGAGCAAGGCCGGGGAAATCTCCCTGCCGTGCTTTCTGCCTTAATCCTCGTGCGGTGTTCGCGCTTAGTTGGCGGATATATTCGTTCGCCATGCCTAACTCGACGGACATCATTAAAACATTGTCATTGGGATAATGGCTTCGGTCGTGCGTTTGTATGTGTGCGATTACGCCTTGTTGCAGAAGCCATTGAATCTGTCCGCCGTCCACCGGATTGCGAGCGAGGCGGTCTATCTTCCAACAAATAATGCCCTGTGCTTCGCCCGTCTGTATGCGTCGGAGCATATCGCTAAAGATCGGGCGACCGGGCATTTTTGCCGAACGCTTTTCGATAAACTCGTCGGCAACATTAAGACCCTCACGCTTGGCGAGTGTCCGCAGTTCGGCGAGTTGGCTTTCAATGGAGAGGACTTGCTTGTCCTCGACATCGGTTGATTTACGGCAATAAAGAAAGTAAGGGGTCATAGCAAACTAATCATAACCGATTTTGGGTTATACCGCAATAGGTTATAACATATATGTATAAATGTATGACAGAATCAATTTATTCAAAGGAGTATCAAAATGTAATAAAACGCCTCAAAGAGGCGCGAATTGAATCTGGTTTGAAACAAGAAGAAGTTGCGGAGCGACTTGGAAAACCTCAATCCTATGTCTCAAAAATAGAAAGGGGCGAGCGTCGTGTTGATATCGCAGAAATTAAATTTTTTGCGAAATTGTATCAAAAATCTATTGATTTTTTTGTAAAATAACTATGAATATAGATATCAAATTCTTAGAAAGTAAGCTTGTCGGAACAACTGTACCTCAACCTGTTTCGGGTACTCTTTCCGGCCATGCGGCTGGCGAACCATTTGATAAGCACGCTTATCAAATCATTAAGGATCACTATGCAAGCGAAACTTTTCGGCAATATGAATTTTTGAACAAATTATATTTTGATAATCCCCGTGCTGTTTTAGTTGAGGATAGATGGAGGCTGATTACCACTCCGTCTCTTGCCTTCCTTTTAAATAGAGGCAAAGACGCTACCGAAGCGTGGAGCCCAACTAATCTATTTGTGGAGAAGCAAAATGATACGGCTGATATTTTAGTTATTCACGACGGGTTCTCTAACTTGATTGATGTAAAAACTTTCAATATTGCTAGAAATGGTCAGCCGCCCAATATAATTTCTGCCTACAAAGTGGCGAAAATGTGTGCGCTAATGCTTGAAACAGGAAATTTTATATCGCACGACATTTCATATGTTGGGATAACATGGGAGATTGACGGCAAAAATTTGAAATGCACAAATGCTACTGTTAAAGAATTATTCAAAACCGATCCTGCGAGACTGTATATAAACTGGGCGGCAGCTATGCAGATACAATTTCATGTAGAAACACTAGATCAAACTTATCGTGGTTCTATTGAACAATGGTGCACAGATTACCTGCGAACTTTTGTAGTTCAGGCAAAAGGGCGAGCAGACACAATGGTACGGAAATTCATAAAGCCGTTTGAGAAATTTCTAAAATAAAGCGGCGACCCTCTCGTTGAGAGCAACTAACCCTTCTTTGTTCGGATTTGAGATATAACTTTTGCACCAAGTTGTTATTTCATCGTGGAGCTTTACTTCGTGTTTATCTTCCCAATCAATTCTCTTGATTGGGATACTAGCAAGTGGTTTTTCGGAGAACTCAACAATATTACCCTTTACTACTCCTTTGTGTTTTAGCCATTCAAATATATATTCGCTATTTAGTAATGCAAGAATGTAGTAAATACTTTCTTTAGTCTCCGGCTTCAAAAAGATAGCCGTTACATCCTGCGTTGGGAAAACACCACTTGAAACATAAGAAAACCGAAAATAGTTTTTGTGAGATATACGCTCTTTGCAAGGAACAAAAATCCTTTCTTTTTCTTGCCGAAACATCTTGAAACTACGCAAGAAAACCCACTCCCAAAAATTTATTTGTCGGTTATAGTTATATCTTTTTTCAAGTTGATCCTTATATGAATTTAATAGTCCATAAAATGCCGGATATTTTTCTTCAAGGTCTCTCTCGGTTTTTACATCACCATTGAGAAAAATGTAAGTAGTAATATCACCGTGTAGATACTGACTTATATTTTTTGCTTTTAATACAGAGATTGTTGCCCCCCTCTCTTTTTTTGTGAGTTTTGTTTCTTGAGGTATTTGAAATGCACGGTCTAGCCCGCTAACCATTCCATTACCGATGTCGGCTACATCTCCAAGAGTAAAATATTTTCTCTCGTTCCCAAATAGAGATGTAGAAACTACAGCCGCGCATTTATTTTCAAATGCTTCTAATTTTTTTCCAACTTTATTAGACGCAAGCATCCATCGTTCTTTCGGTAAAAATTGATCGCGGGTAAATCTCTCTATTTTTTTATCCGATAAACCATTTTTGATTTTTTTCAAGATATCATCGGTCAGCCGTTGTGTTGAAAGATACTTTACAACTTTAATTTTATTGTCTTGTGTCGGTGAAGTTTTAGATTTTATGAATTTGAAAATTAAAATTGAGGAAGCAACTTTATCAAATATGGGTGTTTCATTAAAATGGATAATGTCGGTGAAGTACCCCTTTTCTACAAGATAATTTCGTAAAATTTCTGCGTGCTTAGTGTTGATCCAATATTCAGGTGTAATAAATATTAGTTCGCCACCATCTTTAAGAAGCTCAACTGATTTGAGAATAAAGATACAAAGATAATCACAAAGACTATTAAAATACTTTTGCCAAAGTTCGTTTTTGTCTAGCTCATCCTTTAATTCTTGGTCAAGATTCTTCCATCTAATATAAGGTGGATTACCGATTATTAAGTCATACTTTTCTTTGATTTGTTCACTAACAAAACTTTTGAAGATTATTTTAGCGTCAGTTTCGGGTTCAAGAGTTTTGTCTATTTCATAACCGATAATATCTTTATACCCTTTTTCTTTCAAAAGTTTTAAGAAAACCCCCCTGCCACAGGCCGGTTCTAAAATCTTCGCTGATCTCGGTGCTTCTGAAAGCCCGATCATAAAATCAGCAACATAAGCGGGGGTAAAATATTGTCCTAGATTTTTAGCTTGTTTCATAACCTATATTGGTATTATACCGTAAAACGGTTGACGCTGTAAATTTAGTTGACTAATAACCCAAAATAGACTTTAATGTAAATTATGTTAAGCAAAACTGAAGCTGCGTATAAAATATTAAAAGAGGCGAAGAAACCGCTTTATGTTGGGGACATTATTAAGACCGCACTCGCTAAGAAGCTCATCAAAACTAAAGGGAAAACCCCCGACTCTACTCTTGCGGTGGATATGCTTTTGGAAAACAGACGCAGAGCCAAACAAGGAGTCAAGCCCCGCTTCGTGAAAGTCGCCCCAGCTACTTGGGGTTTAACCGAGTGGGAGTAGCTCTCCACTTGAGCTTTATCTAAAAGGAAATATGAAATTAAGCAGAATAAAAATAAGAAACTATAAGTCGGTAGCGGAAGCGGGTTTTCCTATTGACCAAAATCTGACCACTGTGGTTGGTGCGAATGAACACGGTAAGACTAACTTGCTTAAAGCAATAAAATTATTGGATTTCAACACGCCAATACAAGATTCAGATAAGCGTATATCAAAAAATCCTATCACCGATAAAGTTGAGGAGACGAGCATTTTCTATGAATTTACTCTCTCCGATAAAGATGTTGAAGACATTAAGGGTATATTCGCAACCTTAACCGAGACAGAGGAACCAGCAAAGACCGAACCGCAGGCGGAGGGAAACGCTCTTGAGAATGTAGTTGTTGAATCGCCGAAGAAAAAAGATTTTAGTATGGGTAAAGATATTGAGTTAGAAATTAGTTATCACGACGGCAAAGAAAATTCATATTCAATAACTAATCCACAAGAATTACCAGAAAAATATGAACAAGCCCTAACAGATTTTCTTCAAGGAAAATTAGAAAAGAATATCTTTTATTTTGATACTTTTGAAGATCGTCTAAGTCACAGAATTGCGAAAGCCGAGATAACAGGAAAGACAAACGATGTAACAAATGGACTTATCAAACTTGCTGGCCTAAATACAAAAGAGGCATCAATTTTTGAAGACACTCCGATTGCCCGGCAACTTATACTTAACGGGGCGAAAGAGCTTACAAAACAACTAAAGAACCTATGGATTCAAGGAAAAGAAGATGATATACAAATAAGATTAAATATAAGCAACGACGGTAATTTCTTAAATGTAGATATTGAAGACTTCAACACTTATGGCGATATATCAACTCGTAGTAGGGGGTTTCTTTTCTTTCTATCTTTTATACTCAAATTTAAGGAATACCACGATGGCGATTTGAAGGATTTTATATTTCTAATTGACGAGCCCGGAATTTTCTTACATCCAAGAGGGCAAAAAGATTTATTGCTTTATCTCGAAAGTCTGTCTGAATTTAACCAAATGATCTATACGACGCACTCGCCATTTATGATCAATCGTCTCAACAATTTTAGAGTGCGTGTGGTTAGTAAAGATAAAGAAAAAGGAACGCAGGTTGATATAAAACCTTATATTCATAATTGGAAGTCATTACGCGCCTCGCTCGGAATGATGTTGGCCGATAGCTTTTATTACGCTGATAACAACTTAGTTGTTGAAGGTCCATCAGATAGGCTCTATCTACTTACCCTTTTGAAAACATTTCAAGAAAACGGACTTATCAAGGCCGATCTAAATATTTTGTCCATTATTGATTCAGGTGGAGCACCAAACACGCCGTCAATGTGCCGTATTATTTATTCAGAAGAAAGGCCTTATGTAGCACTTGTTGATTCTGATAAGTCAGGCAAAAGAGCAAAAACCGCAATAGTAAAATTTACAGAGCCGGAGAAAGTTAAAGAAGTTAGTGATTTTAAGGACGACGCTGTTACCATAGAAGATTTGTTACCTCGTAAGTATTTTATTTCTGCCGTGAACGCATATATTCAAGAACTCGTTGACGACGGAGTATGTAATAAACCGCCGAAGGAATTTGATTCAAAAGTTAAAAATGGAGTAATGGAACAGTTAGAAAAATATATCAGCGATAATAGTTTGGGTATAGAAGAAATCTCAAAATTGAATATCGCTCGCCACTTTGAAGAGGAATTATCAAGGATTCCCGTTGGAAAACTTGATAAAAAAGAATTTACCACTCTAAAAACATTGATAAGTTGGATTACTGAAACTTTAAAGATTAGTATTGAAACTGAATAGGGAGTTTGCCGGTCTTCTAAGACGGCAAAAGTTTTTAACACGCGCACGGGAAGGGTGGGGCAAGTGTTATGTCTTGCGTTACGACCTCCCCTCCAAAAAAATCTCCCTCCAAAAATCTTCGTATTTGTATTTTCGTGAAACTCACCTTAAAAAAACGCGGAGCGTTCGGAATTGCCCAAAACCATTGGCTTTCTTTGGCGAACGCCAAAGAAAAAATTTCTAAAACTGACCTTACTTTGATTCTGGTGCTCGGGGCGAGACTCGAACTCGCAAGCCTTGCGGCAAAGGATTTTAAGTCCTTCGTGTATACCATTCCACCACCCGAGCTTATTACAAAATATATCTTATTTGAGGCGCGGAGGGGAATTGCACCCCTGTATAGCGGTTTTGCAGACCGCAGCGTTAGCTACTTCGCCACCGCGCCTTATCTCGTATGAATTCTTTGTATACCTTATGTTTTCTAGCCAAGAGTAACTTACCAGCGCAATCCTTGTATATCTCTTTTAATATTACCATAGCGTTTTTCATACCATATTTCAACTGAAAAGATCGGTTTCCTTTAAATATTGGTTTATCTGTAACCATTGTGTTTTTGGATATTTCTGAAGCTAATTCGGATAAGAATTTTAGGCTTCCTGATGTAAATATTAATAATATCCTATTTTTTTTCTTTTCCACATAAACGGAACCATCTCCATCCATATAACCTCTCGTAAAGTGCCAAAAGTATTTTTTAGGTATTCTGGGTAATGTCATGGTTAGAGATTTTTTTGGTGTTATGCCTAATGACACTAGATCGTTGAATAACTTATGACTTCCTATTCTTATAAAGTATCTTGTTTTTCTATGTTCTTTTCCATTTGGAGGGTTAATTTTTATTATTTTGTGTTTAGATTCAAGATATTTTTTAACCAGATATACTAGTTCTTTATCGGTGTTGCTGAATCTTATATATTTCCCCCTTAGATAACTTGCATCTTCCAGACTGCCATCAGCTGTAATTAATCCGAGAACATAGGCCATCTCTTTACTCCATTTTTTAAAAAAGTTTTCATTTACAAAATATTTTATACCCATAAGTTATTGAGTCTAGAAGTTATGCTATATACTGCAATTATAACACTATTTAAGTGCAAGGCCTTATATTTTAGTTGAAAAATATTTTAAAACTGCTAGAATCTAAAATGTGGAATGTAGTTTAGATGGCAGAACACCAGCCGTTTGTCTGGTAGCGTTGGTTCAAACCCAACTGTTCCATCAAATAGTTATGTCGGAACAATTACAAAGGGAAAAAAATTATACTGTACAAGAAACAGCAGAACCCAAAAATAGGGCAGAACAGTTTCAGGAATCTGCAAGAATGGTTTTAGGGGGCGAAATGCAGGGAATTGTGATGCGTGAGAGTGGTTCATTGCGTATTTTTAACGCGGACGAAATGCTTACGTACGAGGGATACAAACCCGAACAGGAATGTTTAAAAGGGTTGGTTTGTAGGGAGAGTCAAGAATTAGAGATTATTGCTCCGTGTTTTTCTAAGTTTTACAACCTTGGTGAAAAAGAGGAAAATGACCAGAAATTTTACCAACTTCTTAAACAGGAAGGCTCGGTTATTTATTTGCCAGAAAAGGTAGATGGCACCAATATACGTTTGTATGTTAATCCAGATACTCAAGAGTTTTCTGCTGCCACTAGAAACATGATTGATGGAGGAAAAGAAGGAGGGGATCTTAGTGGCGCAAATATCCATTTTGGAAATGAGACTTTAGCAATTGCTAAAGAAAAGTTTCCCAATGTTTTGGATCAAGGGTTACTTGGTCGTTTTACACCAGTATTTGAATTAATTCATCCAGAAAATCGTATAGTTACAAATTATGGCGATAGAAAAGATTTAGTACTGCTTTCTGTTTTTGATAAAGATCAGGCATGTCGTGAACTAACTCGAAAAGAATTAGAGGAATTTGCAGAGCAATATAAACTAAATCTTGTTGATACAATAAAAATAGATATAAATAATTGGGATGAAACATTGCAACAGCTTCAAGCAATGTGGCAAGGAACCGATAAAGAAGGGACGGTTGTGACAGTTGAATCAAATGGTGAAGTGGTATTTCGGATAAAGGTAAAATCTCCCGAATATTTACAGCTCATGAGAGCTATGAAGCCTTGTACGCTTAATAAAACAAAAGAATTGGTTGATGCTCTAGAGACAAAAACATGGGAAGTTCTCCGAGAAAAACTTCACGAAAAATATCCTGATTTGCCAGAAGAGGTTATGATGGGTTATGAAATACATTTTCGTTCCTATGAGCGTTACTTGGATTTTATTGATAAGAAAATAACTGAGGTTGTTAATTTTTATAATGAATTTATGGCCGAAAATTATCAAAATATAAAAACTCAAAAAGACTTCGCTATGGCTATTCAAGAAAGATCGGACAAGTCGTTCTTTTTCTTATTGAAAAGGTTTGGTCCAGAAAGGTTAGAAGAATCTAGACTAATAATTGCAGAGGAGTTAAAAAAAGGATTATCATTAAGAGATTTTGTTAACTTGAATAAGAATATTTAAAAAATCCTCCAAAATGGAGGATTTTTTGTTAAGCCGAATTTATTCTTAGTTTTTTAGTTCTACCTCTTTCAAACTTAGGCAAGCGTATGGTTAGTATGCCATCTTTTAAAGAGGCTTTGGCGCTTTCGGTGTCTACTTCTTGAGGCAGTATTACCGATCTAGAAAATGGTCCCCAATACAGTTCTTGGTAATAGTAATCTTCGGGCGAGATGCTTTCGTCTTTGCGCCTAGAACCTTGAATCGTAACCATATCGGTAGCGATGGTTATATCTAAATCGTCTTGTTTAACACCGGCAATGGTAGATTTAATAACCATTTCGTCGGTGGTTTGGTATACGTCTATAGTCAGTTGACCCTCTTCATCTGGAGCATCGGAGTGATCTTCTTCTGCGTCGAAATTAACTTTTACAGCACTGGCCTTTTTATCCTGCTTAGCTACAGGGATTTCGTTTTTTGTATGATTTTTTGCAGAAGTATTTCCGGCGGATGCCAAAATTTCTTTATACCTTTTTTCGTATTCTTCTTCGTCGTTTTCTGGTTCACGGCCGGTTAGTAATTGGAAAAATGATTTTTTCGACATAAATGCAATGCTAATTTACGAATGCATACGAATTATACTAATAACTTCACGAATACTATAATATTTGTTGTCTATTCGTATCATTCGCACGAATTCGTAGATTGGTATTACGCTACCTGTAGAAGTCTTTTTTCAGTTTGTAAAAAAGTGAATTTACCAGTATCGCCATAATTCCCAGCAGGCTTATTACAATTATTGTTGGAATAATTTTTCTAAAGCTGTCAGAAGCCAGGGTTAAGGTATTGTATGTGCCATGCAAGAATCCAGCAATAATTATTCCTTTCAATACAGAATATTTTTTTAAAAAAAAATGTTTTTGCGCTAAAGAGTAGCCTACAATTCCAGAAGCCAAAACATGAAGCAGGGTCGAGCTTATAAAGCGTAACCCCGCAATTTGGAAAGCTTCGCCCGCAATTACACCCCTTGAAATATCCGTAAAATTAAAAAGTGCCAAGATGTTTTCCAGCGCGGCAAAACCTAACCCCGATACGATCAAGTATATCATCGCGTCTGCGGGCTCGTCAAAAACAGAATTTCTTTCTATGCCCAGTTTTACTGCCATAAATTTAGCTAATTCCTCAACTATGCCTACAAACACAAAAAATATTAAAAAATTTGTTAAGAGGGGCGAAAAAGAAAAGTTTTTTAACGAACCAATAAGCAAAAATTCTACCCCAGCGGCTATCGGCGCCATTAAAGCGCCTAGAAAAAATATTTTTAATATAAAGCGATTAGGTTCGGGGCGGTCGTCTTCGCGCAAGTAAATAGAAAGCCAGACTATGCTGGGTATAATGCCGAGAGCTATTAATCCTAAGGTCATGGGATTATTTTACCATGATTCTACGATGAGATGCTTTTTATTTTCTTTATTTATTTTTCCCCAAATAGCTTCGGTAATAAAGGGAGTGAATGGGTGTAGTAATTTCAGGGTTCCTGCGAGAATATATAAAAGGGTTTCACTGGTTTCGCTGCTTTCCATTTTTTTACTTTCTTCTAAATATTTGTTGCAAAAATCATGCCAGAAAAATTCGTAAAGCAAATGCAACGCTGGGCCGAATTCGTAACTTTTAATAAGTTCTTCGGTTGATTTTTTAGTTTCTTCGAATTTTTCTATAATGTTTTTGTTTTCTTTATTTTGGATTTTGGAATTTAGAATTTGTTTCGGATTTACTTGTCCCTCGAAGCCTTGGCGAAGTGGGAGGATTTCGGATTTCGTGCTCCCGATTTTCTGCATAACGAATCGGCTAGCATTCCACAATTTATTTAAAAACTTTTTACCAGCCATAACAGCTTCTTGTTGCCATTTAATATCTTGGCCACCCATAGCTTGCCATATTAAAGCAAAACGCGTAGCATCGGCGCCAAATTCTTCTATAAGTTTTAATGGATCAAGGCCTGTGCCTAAAGATTTAGACATTCTTTTGCCTTCTTTATTTAAAACCGTGGCGTGAATAATTACATCGGAAAAAGGTTTTTTGCCGGTAAATTCTAAACCAGAAAAAATCATTCTAGATACCCACAAGTTAATAATGTCGCGAGCGGTAGATAGTACTTGAGTAGGGTAGAAGGTTTCTAAATCAGAGTTGTGGTGGGCCTCCTTCGCCAAGGCTTCGGATGGCCAGCCCAGGGCTGCAAAAGGCCATAAGGCCGAAGAAAACCAAGTATCTAAAACATCATTAGACTGTATCATTTCGCACTCTCCGCAAATTGGGCATTTTTCTGGTTTTGTCGCGCTAGCGACACAGTTTTGTTTAGAAATTAGAAATTGGAAATTAGAAATTCCTGCCTGTTTTTTGCAACAAAAAACAGGCAGGCGGTGACCCCACCAAAGTTGGCGTGAAATAGACCAATCTCGAATATTACTTAGCCAGTCTAAATAAGTTTTGGTAAAATTTTCTGGATGAAATTTTATATTCCCGTTTTCAACTTCGGTCTTGGCTTTAATGGCTAAGTCTTCCATTTTTAAAAACCACTGTTTAGAAATTAAAGGTTCAATTACAGTGTCACATCTGTAACACTTAGCAATGTTATGTATAAACTTTTCTCTTTTTTCTATTAAACCAAGTTTATTTAATTCTTCTACAACTTTTTCTCGGCATTCTTTTGTTTTTAAACCAACGCAAAATTTTGCCTCTTCCGTCATTCTGCCTTTCTCGTTTATAACTTGGTAAATAGGTAAGTTGTGGCGTTCGTGGATTTCGAAATCGGCTACATCGTGGGCCGGTGTAACTTTTACAGCGCCCGTGCCAAATTCCATATCTACGGAATCATCGGCTATAATCGGAATCTCTAGGTTTTTTATCGGAAGGACCGCCCTTCCTCCAATAAGTTTTTTATATCTTTCGTCTTTAGGGTTAACCGCAACGGCAGAATCGCCTAACATTGTTTCGGGGCGAGTAGTAGCTACAACAATATAATCGGATTTGTTGGTTAGGGGTTTACCCCGAGCGGAGTCGAGGGGATATTTAATAAAAATAAGTTCAGCTTCTTCTTCTTTGTATTCCACCTCTAAATCCGACAAGCTGGTGGCGCAGCGTGAACACCAGTTAACAACCCTGTTGGCTTGGTAAATTAAACCTTTTTTATGATAATGCAAAAAAGCGGTTTCTACAGCTTTGGTATATTCTGGGTCTAAAGTAAAACGCGTGCGCGACCAATCACACGAAGCACCTAGTTTTTTAAGTTGATCCAAAATTATAAAGCCATATTTTTCGCGCCATTCCCAAACTCGTTTTAAAAATTCTTCTCGGCCTAAATCAAACCGTGTTTTACCCTCTTTTTTTAATTCTTTTTCTACCACATACTGCGTAGCAATACCGGCGTGATCGGTGCCCGGGAGCCACAAAGTTTTAAAACCTTTCATGCGGTGATAGCGAATTAAAATATCTTGGGTGGTGGCGTTTAAAGCATGGCCCATATGCAAAGAACCGGTAATATTTGGCGGGGGAATTACCATGCAGAATGTTTTATCGCTATCAGGGTTATCAGCCCTAGGCTGATGTGCCTCGGGCGCAAAGTATCCCGATTTTTCCCATTCTTTGTATATTTTTTCCTCGTGGTCCTTTGGATTGTAGGGTTTATTGAGTTCTTGCATTTAACTAGCTTAACATTTGCAGATAAAACTGTGCACTTGACAAGTTGGTGTATATTTGCTTGAATGTTACTATTCGTGCAATAGATTGTTCCTAAAATGTTCCCTAAAAAAGGAGACTTGTTATGCCACTTTCTATCAAAGTTGAAGCGGAATTAAAAATAGGGGTATTGGATGGAGTCTTTATTTTGGAGGGATTTATTTTTAGATCAAAAGATGAACAAGGTAACAAGGTTTTAGAAGATATCTCAACAGGCGAAGTAAAGGGTCTTTCTTTAGCTGTTGTGTCTAAGGTGCGAGCTGTTTTCAAAGGGAGTGTTGAAAGAAATGTTGAGAAAAAAGGGAAGGGAAGGAAAAAGGAAAGAAGTGTCGAACAGGTGTCTGAATATCACGTCAGAACCGTTTTGAATGAGACGAATTCTACTGAAGCCCCACCTCAATAATCAGAAAGGTGGAAAAGATGAAAAAGGTTAGTGTTATCCCTTTGGGGCTAATCGATGGATTGGCTTATGGCGACTGGAGTTTTGCAGTAGAGCCGTATGAATACTGGCTCATGTCTTCTAGGAAGGTGGTGGTTATTCCTACACCAAATAGTTTTGAAGAAAGCTTCAATGTGGGTATGGCAGAGAGCACCATCAGAAGACTCGCTCGAAGATTTGGGCGGGTTGTTGTGACGGAGGGTAAATTAGCGCATAGGAGAGGGAGGTATTCCGGTCACTTTTCAAAAAGAATCACTCCAATACCGAAGTTCTATCCATTTGCGGGGTTGAAGAAACTCATCGAAGTTCCACCGAGCTAAGTTCGGTTTCGCCTCGGGCCAACGCGCTCGGGGCTTTTTTTACTACCAAATTATATTTTTGGGTTTTTGACTTATAACATTTTTCTTACGATCGTGAGGTAAATGTTATAAGTGATTATTAATACTATAGTCTAGAATTTAGTACTATTATGAATCTAAACGCAAATTAGCTTCTGCTTTTAAGTCTTTAACAGGCTTTAACAATTTTCTTTCCGCTAAAGCGGCGAGGGCGATCATGAGCGCGTTGTCTCCAGTCATCGCGATAGGCGATAATAGACAAGCAATATTAGGGAAATCTATTTTAAATTTTAGTTCTAAAGTTTCTCTAAGTTTTTTGTTAGCCGCAACACCTCCTCCTAAAACTAGGGTTTTAGGTTTAAATTCTTTAGCTGCACGAAGTGTTTTCGAAACTAAAACATCTACAACAGCTTGTTCAAAAGAAGCAGCGACGTCGGCTTTGGTTTTTTGGGTCAAGCGCAAAACTGAAGGGCGGTCCTTCAGCGGAGGACCGCCCTTCAGTGGGACGCCATTAACTAAATACAAAACAGAAGTTTTTAAACCAGAAAAAGAAAAATCAAAGTTTTTGCTGTTTAACATTGGGCGCGGAAAATCAAATCGTGAAGGGTTACCCTTCGTAGCCAGTTTAGAAATTTCTGGCCCACCGGGGTAGGGAAGTTTTAAAAGTTTAGCTACTTTATCGAAAGCTTCGCCAGCGGCGTCGTCTAAAGTTTCGCCAATAACTTGGTAATGCCCCAGTTTTTTAGAAAACACTAATTGGGTATGCCCGCCACTGACTATCAGTGATAAAACCGGAAACTTAGATTTTAATGTGGTTTTAGTTTGTGATTTATGATTTAGATTTTGTTTAGAAATTAGAAATTGGTAATTAGAAATTTGTTGTTCTAAGAGAGCAATGTAGATATGCCCCTTAAGATGGTTTATTCCAACTAATGGTTTATTTAATTCTTGTGCAATTTTTTGTGCAAAATTAACGCCAGTCCATAAGCATGGAGCAAGCCCAGGTCCTTGAGTAACTGCTATAATATCTAAATCTGAAAACGTGTCTTGAGCATACGATCGTAAGCTCGGGATACGTTGAAGTTGTTGCCAAAGGAGAGGGAGGTTTTTTTCGTGTTCACGCTTGGCTAAAAAAGGAACTACACCACCAAAAGGGCGGTGGGTTTCTATCTGCGAGGACACCAAATTAGCTAGAACCTGGATTCCGTTTTTTTTATCTGATTCTATTAATGCTATGCCCGTCTCGTCACAACTTGTCTCTATAGCTAGTATTTTCATTGTGATTTATGCTTAGATTAACCTAGATCTTTAACCTTTAACAAGGAGAAGGGGTATGGCACAGATCAGAATTACCAGTATACCAACTGGCGAGGCTCCGGAATGGGTAAGGAAGGAATGGGTGGGTCTTGTATTGCCAACCACAATTAACTGGGAGGGTACTCGCGATACATTTACGGAAGAAGTATTAGAAGGAAAGTATAGAGGATCGCTTGGGGGTCCTCCTGATCCAGATAATATGGGAGGATTTCATGTTCAAACTCGAAAAGCTATTGAAGCTCTTTTTGCTAAAAGCCCAGAGGCAGCAAACTGGTGGAAAAAGAATGTAAACCTAGGTGGAATTGAACACCTTGTGTTTGGAAAGAAATTTTGTGAGGTTGTTACTTGATTTTCTCCTTTAATTGCAAAAGCCCCCGACTGATATCGGAGGGCTTTTTTCTTGTAGCGCCAACGGGATTCGGTCACAGATAATTTTCTGCTGAAAATTTCTGCGTTCCTCCTATTTCCTATCTCGCTTTGCTCGATAAAGGAAATTTCTACGAACTGGATCAAAAACAAAGCAGTTTGTTTTTGATCCCCAGCTCGGCGCCGTCGCGCCTGCGCTTTTCTCATCCCGACACGAGTCGATCAATCGGCTCGTTTTGTCGTAGCGCCAACGGGATTCGAACCCGTGTTACAGGGTTGAAAACCCTGCGTCCTAACCAGGCTAGACGATGGCGCCCTACTTCGCTAAAGCTTCGCAGGGCAAGCCATTCTCTTTTATCATGCCCTGAAAAAACATAAGCCTATCAATTATTTAACCCGCTTTTTACATTATAATCAAGTTCCTGCTATATTATGGGCTAATACATATGGATAGTAAATGGTACTTGCGCATTGGTCGCGCTACAGAGATTGAAAATAAAAGCGATAGAAGATTATACCGAGCTTTAGAAATTATGCCCGGTGTTTTGGCTTGGAGCACCATAATTGGTTTAGTTTTACTTTCAGTTTTTAAGCCAGCTTGGGTGGCTGTTTTTATTATTCTTTTTGATACTTATTGGTTTATAAAAGTTTTGTATCTTTCGTTTCATTTGCGTTCGGGCTACAAACGAATGAAAGAGAATTTAAAAATAGATTGGTGGAGTCGTTTAAAAGAAAATTCTAATTGGGAAGATTATTGGCACTTAATAATTTTGCCAATGTATAAAGAACCCCTAGAAGTGGTCGAGCCAACTTTTGAGGCTTTGGTAAATTCAAAATACGATACACAGAAAATGATAGTGGTTTTGGCTTTAGAAGAACGAGGCGGAGCAGAGTCAAAAAAAACTGCAGAGTTTTTACGCAATAAATTTGGAAGTAAATTTTTTAAATTTTTAGTAACAGTTCATCCCGATAATATTGCTGGCGAACTGGCGGGTAAGGGTTCCAACGAAACTTGGGCAGGCAAGCGCGTTAAAGAAGAAGTTATAGACCCGCTTCATTTACCGTACGAAAAAATAATAGTTTCGGTTTTCGATGTAGATACAAATGTTTGGGATCAATATTTTGCCTTGCTGACGCATAAATATATTTCGCATCCTAACCCCCAGAGGGCCTCTTTCCAACCGGTTTCTATTTTTACCAATAATATTTGGGAAGCGCCGGCGCTGGCTCGCGTGGTTTCTTTTTCTTCTACTTTTTGGTTAACGATGCAACAAGAGCGCCCAGAAAGGCAGGTTACTTTTTCTAGTCATTCTATGAGTTTTAAAACTTTGGTAGAAGTTGGTTTTTGGCAGGCCAATATAGTTTCGGAAGATTCCAGAATTTTCTGGCAGTGTTATAATTTTTATAATGGTAACTACGAAACTGTTTCTTTGTATGCGCCGGTTTATATGGACGCCGCGGTGGATAAAACATTTTGGAAGAGTATGAAAGCTCTTTATAAACAGCAACGGCGTTGGGCTTGGGGTGCCGAAAACTTGGTGTATGTTTTATTTGCCTTTATTAAAAACGAAGATTTATCTTTAGGCAAAAAATTGCGTCACGGCTTTAATTTGGTGGAAGGCTATTATTCTTGGGCAACCAATGCTTTAATTATTTTTTTAATGGGTTGGCTACCGGTGCTTTTGGGCGGATCAATTTTTAATTTAACAGTGCTTTCGTATAATTTGCCACGCATCACACGCGTAATAATGACATTAGCGATGGTGGGGCTTATTTCATCGGCCGTAATTAGTATGAACCTTCTGCCACCGCGTCCACCACGTTATGGCAAAGGCAAATATGCTTGGATGTTATTGCAGTGGCTGTTGGTTCCGTTTACCACAGTGGTTTTTGGTTCAATTCCGGCTTTAGAAGCGCAAACACGGTTGATGTTGGGCAAATATATGGGCTTTTGGGTAACCCCAAAATTCAGGGAAGGGGTCGGGAAACGGTAGTTTCCCGCGGAGGAAATATTAAAACCGAGTGGTTTTAAAGAGGAGCGAAATTTCTTGAGCGACGATGATTTTAGGTAACCCCAAAATTTAGATTGACAAACAAGAATTAGGATAGTATAATATAGTTACTTTTCAAATTGTTCTTTTTAGCTCTTTCCAAACCTAAGGAAAAAGGAGGGTATTATGAGAATTCAAACGCAGAATGCCCATCGCTATAAAATCTTTGGGATGGGCAAAGATGAGCTCATCGGCAAAGTTCAGAAATTTGCCAAAGAAAAACTCTCGTTAGAACTTACCAAGGAATTTTTGCGGGAGTTTACACCGACTCGGCTTTACGGCGCAATGAGGGCTGCCCAAGGAGGTGAATGGCACCCTATTTTCACAAAATGGACCGTCAGGAAACAAAAACCTTCCGAGGTGGTTCAAACTACCTTGCCATTTTGACAGAACTCCGACACCCTGATTCGTATCGGGGTGTTTTTTATCCTCCTTCGCTCTTTTAGAGCTACGGAAGGATTCCGCTTCGCTTCATTCCCAATGTATATTTTCTTTAAATTCCGAAAGTCTGGCAGAAAGCAGGGGATGGTTTTCTATTTTATCTTTTTCAAAAAATAAATTTACAGCTTGTTGAACCTCTTCTATTAAACTGGTGTCTTTGAGCGAGGCCATAGCCAGGTCGGGCAGGCCAGACTGTTCACGCCCAAAAAATTGGCCCGGGCCGCGAATTTCTAAATCTTTTTCGGCCAATTTAAAACCATCTTCGCTTTCCACCAATATTTTTAAACGCTCAGCTGTGTTTTTTGTAAAAGATTCGGTAAATAAAAAACAATAACTTTGGTGTTCAGCCCGTCCCACTCGGCCTCTAAATTGGTGTAGTTGCGCGAGACCAAATCTATCGGCGCCTTCTATCATCATTACAGTAGCGTTAGGTATATCTACGCCAACTTCTACCACTGAAGTTGAAACTAAAATATCTGTTTTTTTATTTTTAAATTCTTGCATTATTTTTTCTTTCTCTGGCGGTTTGAGGCGGCCATGCAATAAACCAATTTTTAAATGAGGGAAAACATTTTTAGATAATTTTTCGTATTCGGCCGTGGCGTTTTTTACTTCACTCATAATAGCGGCTTCGGATTCTTCTATTAAGGGACATATAACAAAAGCTTGGCGCCCAAGTTTTATTTGGCTTTCTATAAACTGATAGGCTTTCTCTCGGTTAGCAGGCGAAACGGCTTTAGTAATTATTTTTTTCCTGCCTTTAGGCAGTTCTTTTAAGAGCGATAAATCTAAGTCGCCGTATAAGGTTAAAGCTAATGTTCGGGGTATGGGTGTAGCGCTCATAGATAGCAAATGCGGCAGACACGCTGATTCACGCTGATTCTTATCCGCGCCGATCTGCGCTGATATCTGCGTTGATCCGCGAAGTAGGGCAGCGCGTTGATCCACGCCAAAACGATGTTGTTCGTCTACAACTACTAGAGCTAAATTATCAAATCGCACTCCCTTCTGAATCAGCGCGTGCGTGCCAACTGTAATATTTATTTTATCTAGGTTGGATTTTAATTTATGTGATGCGGTCATTAGCCCTATCTTAATTGGCCAGCTTTTAAAAAGATCGGTTAAGGTCTTAAAATGTTGAATAGCTAAAATTTCGGTCGGTGCTAAAAAGGCGACTTGGTATCCTTGGCTCGCCGCGTTTGACGCGGCGATAGCGGCTACCACGGTTTTGCCCGAACCGACATCGCCCACTAAAAGGCGATTCATAGGGGTTGGTTTTTCTATGTCTTTTAAAATTTGCCAAGAGGCTAATTTTTGTGAATTAGTTAATTGAAAAGGCAAGGATTCTATAAATTTTTTTATTAATGAAAGATCAATCGGAATATTTTTGGCCAGTTTAGATTTTATTTTTTCCTTTTCGTTTCGGGAATAAACTTGAAGCAAAAAAATATCTTGGAAGGCTAGTCTTTTTTGGGCTTCGGCTATTTCTTTCTGGTTTTTAGGAAAATGAATTTGCTGGAGCGCTCGGCGCAGATTTATTAAATTAAATTCTTTGGCAATAAAGTTGGGCAGAAAATCTGGAATGTTTGTTAAATTATCTAAAACAGTTTTTATTTTTAAACGTAAATAGCGCGAAGTTAAACCCTGTGTTTCGGGGTAAATTGCAATCAATCCTCCGGTGTGTAATCCAAGGAAGGACCGCCCTTCCTGGAAGGGCGGTCCTTCCGAATCCAAAACTTCAAAAGCCGGATTAGAAAAATACAAACCGCGTTTGCCCAGAGATATTTTCCCAGAAATATTTACCCATAAGCCTTTTTCTAATGTATTGGTTAAATAGGGCTGGTTAAACCAAACAGACATTATGGGCGCGGTTTCGTCTTCTAACAGCGCCTCGGTAATTGTCATATTACGCTTCCAAACCCTTCTTTGGCCGATGTTTAAAATTTTGGCAGTTACGGTAGCTTTTTCGCCAGCCACTAAATCGGCAATATTTTTTATGTTAGAAAAGTCTTCGTATCTAAATGGCAAATGAAAAAGAAGGTCGCGAACCTTCTTAATCTTAAGCTTGCTAAGTTTTTCTAAAACTTTCTCACCAATGCCGGGAAGAATGCTAATAGAGGAATCTGATTGAATCATACATATGTTTAATTTTGTGCCCCCATCAGGATTCGAACCTGAATCACGAGATCCGCAATCTCGCATTCTATCCATTGAACTATGGGGGCCCTACTACGCTCGGCTTATCAGCCGAGCTTCGCAGGACAAGTTGAGTCGGATAGACAATTACTTGCCCTTCCGAAGCTCGAATGACATTCGAGCGAAGGAGGGAACTATGAGGGCATTAAAATTCAAAAATTAAATCTCAAATATCAAAATTTAAGAAGGCGGGCCAGAATATCTGTTATGGATTCGTTGTGTTCTTTTTCGGTTACTACTGGCGATAAGATATCTTTAACTATGTCTGGGTTAATTTCTGCCAAAGGAACTTCTAAATGCGAATTCATTATATTTTTACCCTCTAAGCTTAGAACATTACCATCCGCGCGTTCGAAAATCCAGAAGGATTTAAAGTCTATTAATTTATGTGTTTTTTCTCCGATCGTTAGGTTTTCTGTATCTAAGGAAAAACTATATTCGTTAGGTTCTTTAACCGCATAAATATTTATTAGAGCTGCCGAAATTATTACAAAAACAGCCATAAGATAGCTTTTTAAAATTATAGCCACTACCACTAAAGCCAAAGCCAAAATCCACAAAGAAACAAACCAGTTAGGATGCCGTTCTGGTTGTTCAAATTCAAATGCTCGCCAAGTTAATTTGCTCACATTTTAAGAGAAGTTAGTCTTGATTAAAATACTTAAGACTAAACATCTTTTTCATTAAGTCGAGATTGTACGAGGTTTTTTCATCATCTACGTCTAGCTTATTTTCAAGTTGCTTCAAATGTTTTTTTAATTCATCTTCCATTTTATAAATTTCTTTCTGAAAATTGCCCATATCAGCGGGACGAGAATAATTGAAAGCCTCGCCTCGAACCAATCGGAAAAATTCATACATCGCAACAAGTTTAGGGTAAAGCTCGGGTAGGGTATCGGGGAAGACGGTATTTATTTCTTCGATAATTAACCCGTGAAGGTCTTTTATTAAATTGTACCATTCTTGAGGTTTGTACGATTTCATATGAAAATTATTTCATTTCCTAACTGGCGGAGGCGGAAGGATTCGAACCTTCGGGGGGATTACTCCCCCAACATCTTAGCAGGATGCTGCTTTAAACCACTCAGCCACGCCTCCAATTTCTTCTTAATATACTACTTTAATTGCCTACACTTATCAAATCAATTATGGTATTTTAAGCAATAGGGTGGGGTGCTAGAGCGGTTGAATAGGCCAGTCTTGAAAACTGGAAGGGGTGCAAGCCCCTCGTGAGTTCGAATCTCACCCCCACCGCGTTATAAATTAATAAAATGAATTATGCCCCGTAGTAGAATTTCCAAAAGATTTTCCTTCGGAAAACCAAAAAGATAAGTTGGAAATTCACTAACAGGGCTATAATTTTGTAGCTATTCAGCTACGTTTCATAGACAAAATTATGCCATCAGGACCAGAAGCAATAAAAAATTACGGTCAACCCGAAAAAGAAGATCTTTCGGCAATTTTTGGTGAAGACGAAAAACCCAAGACTGGAGCGCCAGAAGTGTTATCCGATGCTGATTTAGAGGGTATGTTAGAGAATTATGATTTAGCAGTGGAAGAAAAAGTTAAAGACATAAATGCCGAACAAGTGGCTAAGGTTTGGGAGAAACTTGCTACATATGAAAAGAAAACCGTTCTTTCTGGTAGTGACGAATCTTTCGAAAAATATATTGGTATGTATGAAGAACTTTTAAGGAATAGGGGTTTAGGCAAAGACGAAATAGATAAAAAGGTTACGGTTATGCGCGCTATCCGAAAATTAATTAAGGCCGATGATCCTCGTGCTGATCTTATAGATAGAAATGTTTAAGGTTTTAAAAAAGGATTCTTTGTCTAGAGCGAGATTAGGTGTTATAGAAACTCCCAACGGCATAGTAGAAACTCCCAGCTATGTAGTGGTGGGCACGCACGCCAAAGTTAGAGAGTTAACTACAGAAGATTTAGAAAAAACAAAAACTCAATTAATTATTGCCAACACCTACCACATGTGGCAGGTGTTGGGTGACGCTGGTTTAGGAAAATATGCTGGCTTGCATAAAGCTATGGATTGGCCACGCCCGCTGATGACAGATTCAGGCGGGTTTCAAGTTTTTAGTTTAGGTTTTGCGCGCCAATCTGGCGCAGGTAAGATGTTAAACGTCGGAGGTTTAACAAATTATAAAGAAAATTTGGTTAGGGTCACAGAAGATGGAGTTTATTTTAAAGTAAGGAAGTCCTCCTTCGCTGAAGCTTCGGAGGATGAAGAACAATTTTTGGATGCTAAAAAATCAATATGGATTCAGGAAAAACTTGGCGCCGATATTATTTTAGCTTTTGACGAACCAACTTCGCCCCTACACGATTACAAATATAATCAACAAGCGTTAGCACGGACACATCGCTGGGCAGTGGAATCACTCAAGGTCAAAAAATCTAACCAGTTTTTATGTGGAATTGTTCAAGGAGGTTTATTCCAAGATTTAAGAGAAAAAAGCGCAAGATTTGTCGGTTCGCTGGATTTTGATGGTGTAGCCATAGGCGGGTCTTTCGGTACATCATTTGGTGGGGAAGGGCGGTCCTTCCGAGAATTAGACTGGGTTATTCCGCATTTACCGGAAAACAAACCAAGGCATTTATTGGGCATAGGTTTGGTTCAAGATTTATTTATTGGAGTTTCGAAAGGCATAGACACGTTTGATTGCGTGGTGCCCACACGCGAAGGCCGACACGGCAATATTTATACATTGCAGGGCAGGCTAGACATGACCAAGGGTTTATATCGCGAAGATGATTCTGTTTTAGATCTCGAATGTAGTTGCGAAGTTTGCGCAACAAAAAAAATTACCAAAGCATATTTACATTCTCTTTTTAAAACAAAAAACTTTGAAGCTGGCTATTTGGCTTCTTTTCATAATATTTATTTTTTTAATAATTTGATGGAAAAAATCCGTCGGTCCATAGCCGAGGGTAAATTTGGAGAGTTGAAATCACAATACGTTTCGTTATAGTATTCTTTAACGAAAATGTCTGCCTCAATTATAAACTGTGCTAAGCCCGAAGAAGCCGATGTGGTTTTGATTGGCGCTAATTATGACGCCACGTCGTCTTTTGGCAAGGGTGCCGACAAAGGCCCGTGGGCCATAGTTGAGTGTTTGCATACGCAAGTAGAATTTTTTGAACGCCAGACCCAAACCTCTCCTGCCGAAAGTTTAAAAATTGCTTACCACGATATAGGCGATACTAATTATTTATCGCCAGAAGAAATGGTGGAATATGTGCGCAGTGTACACGAACATTATTTTGCCTTAGGAAAATTTGTAATTGTTTTGGGCGGTGAACATTCTGTTGCGAATGGTCCGATACAATCTTTAGCTCGGCAAGGTTTAGCCGAGAGCGTTACGGTTTTGCAAATAGACGCGCATTTTGATTTGCGCGATACAGATGCAGATTTTAACGATATGCCTTACGGAAAATATTCTCATGCTTGTGTTATGCGCCGTGTTTTTGAAAATGGTTTTGACACTGTTCATGTGGGTATAAGAGCTTACTCTCAAGATGAATATGATTTTGCTAAGAAAAATAATTTAAAAGTTTTTGAGTGGGGCAAAGGATATGTGCCATCGTATCGCGAAATTATCAATTCCATAAAAACAGACAAGGTTTATTTAACACTAGATGTAGATGGCATAGATCCGGTGCATATGCCAGCAACTGGTACGCCGGTTCAGGGCGGGCTGGATTGGGAATATCTTTATGGGTTATTAGACGAATTATTCAGATTTAAAAATATTATTAGTGCCGATATTGTAGAAGTTGCTCCACGCGCAGGGGATACTTTGACAGAATATGGCGCGGCTCAAATTTGTTATTCTTTAATAGCTTACAAAACAAGAAAAAATATGGATAAGGCAAAAGACGAGGCAGAGTTTGAATTTAATAATTCAGAAGATTCATATCAAGAAGTTAGGGCAGAGGACTATAATTCTGAAAGTGGTTTTTTAGATGAAAAGGAATTACAAGGTAAGCCCGTAATTGCGCAAGCTGTAGATAGATTAGATTCTTTAAGAGAGGTTTTTGAAAATGCCTTGCCAGCTTTCGGTGGGGCATATTTAAGAAGAGTCTATTCAATTTTGCGCGAAGCTATTTTAAATAATGTGCCGTTGGTAATTACGGTGGCAGGCCCCATAACCGTTTCCGACCAACATCGCGCTTGGCTGATTCCGCTCTTAGAGACAGGCTGGGTGGCTTACCTAACAGTTACCGATGCTATTTGCTATCACGATGGGCATGATGCTTTGTATAAGGCCGAAGCGGGCAATCGTTCTATAAAAGAAGTAGATATTTTTGGCGACGACGGGGCTTATCGCGAAGCCGGAATTATTCGTGTGGCCGACACTGGTTTTAAAGAAGAAGTTCTTTTTGATCAAGACAGAATGATAAGCGCGATTTTGCAGCGTCCAGAATTTCAAAAAAGAATGACCACCACCGAAAGAAATTATTTATTGGGTAAATACTATGAAGTTCAAGAAAAAGAGGTAGGTGTTCGCCCAGGATTGCTTTCTACTTGTTCGCGTTTAGGCCTGCCTGTTTTTGTGGGTGCGCCGGCCGATGGCAGTGCTTTTTTAAATTCGGTTAAACTTTGGGCACTCAATCGGATATCTAATCGGCCGTACTGGTTTGATTACGATTTGCATGCTGATGTTTTTGAATCTTGTGCCTACCATTATTGGGGTTTGTTTAATTCTGAATCAAAATCATTAGGTGCGTTAATTTTAGGTGGCGGAGTTCCAAAAAATTATAGTTTACAGCCCGAACCTACGTTGTCTCAAATATTTTTACTAAACAATATTCGCGGCTACGATTATGATGTTCAAATTGTTTCTTCACCAGTAACCGATGGCAGTTTGTCTTCGTGTTTTCCTTCCGAAGCCGTCTCATGGGGCAAGGTCAACCCCGAAACATACCGCCAACAAACCGAAAGCCTGCAAGCAGATTATTCCATGGTTATGCCTTTTATAGTCAAAGCATTATTAGACGATCCTACCCTCCCGCGTCGTGCCCAACTAAGTTTGTATCACCAGCGGGAATCTTTGGTTAACAATCTTTTTGACGCTGTTGCCGAAAATCAAACCACCATAGAAGAAACGCTTAATTATCCTTTAAAAATCATCGCCAAAGCATAAAAATATCATTGTTAATATAATAAACGATCGTTTGGTGTATTAACATTGATGTTAAACCATAACATTGGATTGACTACACACTGCCAGTGTGTATAATATAAATATTATGAACAAAGCCTCAACATACGAAAGAGTTAATATAACTCTGCCCAAAGAAACGCTTAAACTTATTGATAAACTTTCCCAAAAAAGAGAAAGAAGCCGTTTTCTTAATGAAGCTGTTAATTTTTATGTTAAAGAGAAAGGGTACACAAATCTCAAGCGCCTTTTAAAAGAGGGTTGCATTAGAAACGCTCAAAGGGATTTGGATATTGCCAAGGAATGGTTTCATTTAGAAGAAGAGGTATGGCCCAAGAAATAAAAACACCCGCTAGAGGCGAAATATATTTAGTTGAGTTTGATCTAGCCTTTGGTTCTGAAATAAAAAAGACGAGGCCGGCTTTAGTTGTGCAAAACAATATCAGCAACAAATATAGCCCAACAACGATTGTGGTCGCCATTACTTCTGTTATTGGTGGCAGAGATTATTCTACCAATGTTTTTCTTAAAAAGTCAGAAAGTGGTTTAGAAAAAGATTCAGTGGTGTTATTGAATCAAATTAAAACCATTGATAAACAACGGCTGATAAAAAAGGTAGGTATCATAAATGAGAGTCTAATGATAGATGTTGATCGGGCTTTAGAAATTAGTTTAGGCTTGGTGGAGGTCTAACACCGAGGCGACGCTCAAGGTTGCTCTACTGGGTTGACTAGGGAGGGTCTGATATATTACAATTGTCTTGCGAATATTTCGCTGGTATAAATAGGCATCAAGCATCTGGGATAGGGTAGTTTTTACCTCGTTTTTTTATCGCAATAAATATTAAATTAGAGAATGGCTTTCCGCTTAAATTTTGTGGGGTGTCCATTGCATCGTATAAAAGTCAAATTAAAAGAAATAGTTATAAGTATGGTCCTACTTCGCTCCTTCGGAGCTTCGCAGGACACATATTTGTAACTAAATTTAATAAATTAAATTTAGACAAATATGGCAGATAAATTTGAACGCACTAAGCCGCACGTTAACGTCGGCACAATAGGACACGTCGACCACGGCAAAACCACATTAACCGCGGCTATTTTGCATGTCCAACATATGAAAGGCCTTGTGAAAAGGCTTGAAAAAGTTGACGATATTGATAACGCTCCAGAAGAAAAAGCTCGCGGTATTACCATCGCTTTGCACCATTCCGAATATGAATCAGAAAAGCGCCACTATGCCCACATCGATGCTCCGGGCCACGCCGACTATATTAAGAACATGATCACTGGTGCCGCTCAAATGGATGGCGCGGTTTTAGTGGTTTCGGCGGCTGATGGTCCTATGCCTCAAACCCGAGAACACATTCTTTTAGCTCGCCAAGTGGGCGTGCCGGCGGTTATTGTCTTTTTAAATAAAGTGGATCAAGTTGATGATCTTGAATTAGTAGATTTGGTAGAAGCTGAAATAAGAGAACTATTAAATAAATACGAATATCCAGGCGATACCACGCCTATAATTAGAGGTTCGGCTTTAAAAGCTCTTGAAGCTAAAACTGCCGATGATGAAAGCGCTAAGCCAATTGTGGAATTGGTAAAAGCCATGGATGAATTTATTCCAGAACCAAAAAGAGAAGCCGACAAGCCTTTCCTTATGCCTATCGAAGATATTTTCTCTATTGAAGGCCGAGGCACGGTGGTTACCGGTAGAATTGAGCGTGGCAAAGTTAAAATAAATGAAGAAATAGAAATTGTAGGTTTGCGTCCAACTCAAAAAACAGTGGTGACCGGTATTGAAATGTTCAATCGATCTTTAGACGAAGGTCAAGCCGGAGACAATGCTGGTATTTTGCTGCGTGGTGTTAAAAAAGAAGAAATTGAACGCGGACAGGTTTTAGCTAAACCCGGTTCTATTACGCCTCACACCGAATTTGAAGCCGAAATATACGTCTTAACCAAAGAAGAAGGCGGTAGGCATACACCTTTTCTTAAGGGCTATAAACCTCAATTTTATGTAAGAACCACAGATGTTACGGGTGAAGTTCTTTTACCGGAAGGTACCGAAATGGTTATGCCGGGCGATACAGTTAAGCTTTCGGTCAGATTGATTGCTCCGGTGGCTTTGGAAGAAAAGCAAAGGTTTGCTATAAGAGAAGGAGGTAAGACGGTAGGCGCGGGCGCAGTTACTAAAATAATAAAGTAACGCTAAACGCGAAAGTTGCACTTTACTAAAATGGCTACGACAACAAAGAAGACAATAGTTGAAGAAGTTAAACAAAGATTACGCATTAAAATAAAAGCTTACGACAGTAAGATAATAGATTCGTCTTGCCGCCAGATAGTTGATATTGCTTTACGTAATGGCGCAGAAATTGTAGGTCCCGTGCCTTTGCCGACAGAAATTCATAAATATACAGTGAACAGATCAACTTTCGTGCATAAAGATTCCCGAGAACAATTTGAAATGAGATCGCATAAAAGATTAATTGATATTTTAAATCCCAGTCCCAAAATTATTGACGCCTTGATGAACTTGAATTTGCCGGCGGGCGTGGATATTGAGATTAAGATGTAAGGGCTTTGCCTAAAAATTTGTCCCGTGTTTCACGAGGCGAATTTTTAGGAACAAAACCTTACCCCGCCCTTTACCTATGGTTATCGCCGATTGAAAATGAGTTTGGAGTAGTGTGTGACTTTTGTGCTTAGCAGCGATGGCCTCGCCTCTAAAGGGCGGGGTCATATTTTGTAGCTCCGACGAGACGTCGGAGACAAAAATATGAAATATATAATAGGAGAGAAAATTGGCTCAACACAGATATTAAACAACAAGGGTGAAATAACCCCTGTGACTTTGGTTAACGCTGAAGACGCTGTTGTTTTACAAATCAAGACTCAAGAAAAAGATGGTTATACAGCCGTACAAGTTGGTTCTATTTCTAAAAAAGAAAAGAATGTAAATAAATCTATGATGGGACACTTTAAAGGTTTGGGTAGCTTTAGAGTCGTTAAGGAATTTAGAATTGCAGATACTTCTGGATATAATGTAGGCGACAGAATAGCTGTTTCTAATTTTATTGTAGGGGACTATGTAAAGGTAAGTGGTAAAACTATTGGCCGAGGTTTTCAGGGCGGAGTTAGAAGACACGGTTTTAAAGGTGGTCCGGCTTCGCATGGTCACCGCGATGTTTTACGTAAACCAGGTTCTATTGGCGGACGTTTTCCTCAGAGAGTTTTAAAAGGCAAAAGAATGGCAGGACGCATGGGTCAAAATAGAATCACAACAAAAAATATTGAAGTTGTTAAAGTTGACGCCGAAAGAAAAATTATTGCTTTAAAGGGCGCTTTGCCGGGTAAGAATGGAACAGTAGTGGAGATAAGGACATAAATGACAAATTTCTAATTTCTAATCAAACCTTAATGTCTAATGACAAATAGTTAAAAATATTTTTGACATTAGGTATTTGAGCATTAGAAATTGGTTAGATATTAGTAATTAGATATTGGACATTGTTTATATAAAATTATGGAAACCAAATTATACAATCAGGAAGGAATGGAAACTGGGAACGTTGATATATCCGAGCGAGTTTTTGGTTTGCCACAAAATTTAGATTTAATCCATCAAGTTAGAGTGGGCATGTTAGCTAATCGAAGAAAACCAGTAGCTCACAGCAAAACCAGGGCCGAAGTTAGTGGTACAGGTAAAAAACCTTGGCGACAAAAAGGAACTGGTCGCGCTAGACACGGTTCTAGAAGATCGCCTATTTGGGTAGGGGGTGGGGTGGCGCATGGGCCAAGAAACGATAAAAATTATACTAAAAAAATAAACGCCCAAATGTTGAAGAAGGCTCTGAATACTTTGTTAAGTTCGAAGTTTAAGAGTGGTCAAATAAAAGTTGTAGAAGATTTTTCTTTAAACGATGCCAAAACAAAATCATTTAAAGAATTGTCGAATAAAATCGCAGGCGGTGATGCCAGAAGCCTGCTTTTTGTTTTACCTTCAAGAGACGAGAATATTTTGAAAGCTAGCCGAAATTTGGAGGTTTCGGTTAACAGCGTTTTGGGCTTAAGCTTTTTGGATGTGCTTAAGGCTAAGAAGATAGTTTTTACTAAAACAGCTGTTGAAGCTTTAAATAAATAACATGTCATTATTTGGATCAAATAAAAAAGAAAGCAAAGCATCTATTGTTACCACCCCGACGCCAAAGAGTCGGGGTTCCGACCCGCTTCGCCAAAGCTACAGCGAGGCGAGCCGAAGCGTCGGAAAAGAAAAAGGTGTTAATAATGTTATGACTTTAAAGGTTTTAAAAAGACCAATAATTTCTGAAAAAGCTTTAGGTTTGGAATCTCACGGAAAATATGTTTTTATGGTTGAATCTTTTGCTACCAAACCAGAAGTTAAAAAAGAAGTAGAAAAGAAATATGGCATTAAGGTTGAAAAGGTAAATATGATGGTTTACAAACCAGAACGAGTTTTGTTTAGAGGTAAAGTTGGCGAACGAACAGGATTTAAAAAGGCGATGGTTAAATTGGTGGCTGGGCATAAAATAGAAGTCCTACCTAAATAATAATTAAATCCGAAGCACGAAGCACTAAATCCGAAACAAATTCCAATGATTAAAATCACAAATCCCAAACAGTTTATAATTTATTATTTAGAGTTTAGTTATTGTTTAGGATTTCGATATTCGAATTTCGTATTTTATCATGAGATTTTATAGACCTACATCCCCTGCAGTCAGACAAATGAGCGGTATTGAATACCGTAAGTTTATTACGGAAAAAAACCCAGAAAAAGCTCTGACCATTAAATTAAAGGCTAAAGCCGGTAGAAACAATAAAGGCAGGATCACTGTGAGGCATCAGGGTTCTGGAGCTAAGAGAAGTTATCGTATTATTGATTTTAAACAATCTATTTTGGGCCAGTCCGCTAAAGTTGAAACTATAGAATACGATCCGTATCGCAACGCTTTTATTGCTAAAGTTCTTTCCACCAACGGAGCTAGAAGTTACGTTATTGCGCCACAAGGACTTAACGTGGGCGATATTGTAAAAACTTCTAACGACATTGCTGATATAAAAATTGGCAATCGTTTGGCCTTAAAAGATTTTCCTTTAGGCTCTTTTGTTTATAATGTTGAACTAAAACCAGGCCAAGGTGGAAAGTTGGCCAGATCCGCAGGTACCGCCGTTAAGGTTATGGCCAAAGAAGGAAATTATATAAGTTTGCAATTGCCTTCGGGTGAAGTCAGAAAAGTTTTAGATATGTGCTTAGCTTCTTTAGGTTCTGTTTCTAACCCAGAAAGCAAAATGGTTGTTATTGGTAAAGCTGGCCGAGCGCGTCATATGGGTACAAGGCCAACAGTTAGAGGTTCGGCTATGAACCCGGTGGATCACCCTTATGGTGGCGGTGAAGGTAAACAGATGAGAGGTTTAAGAAGACCTAAGAATGCTTGGGGTAAGGGTACGCGCGGAGTCAAAACTAGACGCAGAAAGGCGAGATCAAATGTTTTTATAATTGAAAGACGCAAATAACTATCATGAGCAGAAGTTTAAGAAAGGGTCCATATTTGGACGAAAACTTAATGAAGAAGTTAAAGACCATAAAGCCTGGTGGCAAAGAGGTTATTAAGACATGGGCGAGAGCCTCAACCATAACGCCTGAAATGGTGGGCTACATTATAGGTGTTCATAATGGTAAGGTGCATATCCCTGTTTCAATTGGGGAAGAAATGGTTGGGCATAAATTAGGAGAGTTTTCCTTAACCAGAAAATTCGTAAGACATGGCGGTAAAATGCAACGCGAACTAGAAGCTACTCAAAAAGCGGCCGATACTGCTAAAGCTCAAGCTACGAAATCTGTCGAAACGCCAGCTGGTAAAAAGTAATTGGTAATTAAGTAATTAAGAAAATGAAGGTCATCGCCAAATTAAATTATCTGCATATAAGCCCAAGAAAAGTTAGGGCGGTGGTTGACGTTGTTAAAAAAATGAATCCGGCAGACGCTATGTCTCAACTTAAATTTATCCCAAATATTGCGGCTCAACCTTTAACTAAATTAATTAAATCGGCCATAGCCAATGCTGAAAATAATTTTTCTTTAGATGTGGCTGGCCTTAAAATTTCAGAATTTAAAGTAGATGGTGGTCCAGTATTTAAAAGATTTAGGCCAGCTTCTAAAGGTAGAGCTGCTCCATTAAAAAGAAGAACATCGCATGTAACTTTAGTTTTGGAAGGTCAAAGAATTAAAACAGATGGGGTTAAAAAAGAAACAGATGAGCACGAAGGTTATTCACATTCTTCCGAAAAAATATCAAATACAAAAACATCGGAAATTAGCAAGAAGAGAGATTTAGGTGCAAGAAAAGGTTCTAAGCAAAAAGGTTCGAGTTTTGTTAAAAGAATGTTTCAGCGTAAGGCAATTTAAAAAATTAATGTAGTCCTCCTTCGCTAAAGCTACGGAAGGACATCCTTCGCCAAAAGTACAGGCGATTGATTCCTTCAACAAGAGATGGCTTGCCATCCGTAGCTACGAGCGAAGCGAGGAGCGAAGGATGGGACATAAAATAAATCCAGTTGCCTTTAGACTAGGCATACAAAAAGATTGGAGCTCGAGGTGGTATAGCGAAAAAAATCGCATAATCTTTTTGCGTGAAGATTTTTCTATACGAGAATTTCTAAAAGAGAAATTGATTAAAGCTTCGGTGGATGGTGTTGATATTGTTAGATCGGGCAACTCTATTTCTATAAGTATAAGATCAGCTCGCCCGGGTATGATTATTGGCCGAGGTGGCAAGGGTTTAGACGAATTACAGCAGGGTATAAAAAAAGTTCTTGGGAAAATACACGCCGAGAGAAAAACAAAATTTAATTCCACCATAAAGCTAGAAATAGAAGAAATTAAAAAACCAGAATTATTTGCCAGATTAGTTGGAAAAAATATTACTGAACAGTTAGAAAAAAGAATTCCCTTTAGGCGTGCTATGAAGATGATGGCAGAGAAGGTTATGGCCGAACCCGGTATTAAAGGTATTAAAATTTTGGCCAAAGGCAGACTGGGTGGCGCCGAGATTGCCAGAAGAGAACAGTTGACAAGAGGTAAGATTCCGTTGCAAAATCTTAGAGCCGACATAGATTACGCCCACGAAGAAGCACATACAACCTATGGTGTTATTGGGGTTAAGGTTTGGCTGTATAAAGGCGATAAGTTTTCCGACAATATCCAAGAACGGTAGTGATGGCTATATTGTCGAGAACCCCGCCCTTTAAGCCAAAATATTGAGAAATAGACATGAAATCAAATTTAATAAAAATCAATTTAGTTAACTCAAGGATAACTAGTCTAAAGGGCGGGGTGCTCTCTTTTGTAGCTAAATTTTATTCGCTACAGATGAGCTCTAAAATTTAGACAAAATAGGCATATGTTACTACCTAAAAGAGTAAAACACAGGAAATGGCATAGGGGCCGCAGTCGCGGTGTAGCTTCACGCGGAAACAAACTAGATTTTGGTAGTTTTGGCTTAAAATCGCTCGAAACATGTTGGTTAACTTCAAGACAAATTGAAGCCGCTAGACGCGCTATGACGCATCATATGCAAAGAGGTGGTAAGGTCTGGATTAGGGTTTTTCCGTCTAAACCAGTTACAAAGAAAGGCGCAGAAGTAGGTATGGGCGGAGGCAAAGGCGCGGTGGATCATTTTGTTTTTCCGTTAAAGCCGGGTCATGTAATTTTCGAAATAGATGGTTTAGCCAAAGATACAGCAGAGGAAGCCTTAAGATTAGCTGCGCACAAGTTACCGGTAATGACAAAAATAATTTCAAGATAAATTTATGTTGAAAGCCAAAGAGTTAAGACAAAGGAATATTGAAGAACTAACCAAGACCTTACACGAAGAAAGGGTTAGGTTAAGTGATCTTAATTTTAAATTAGTCGGCGCTCAACTTAAGAATGTTAGTGAATTTAGCAAGATAAAAAAGAATATTGCGGTTTTAGCTACAATAATAAACGAAAAAAATGCCTAAAAGAATTTTAACCGGAAAAATAGTAAGTAATAAAATGCAAAAAACCGTAGTGGTGGCGGTTACTTCTATTAAGGCGCATCCAAAATATAAAAAGAGATTTAAATCAACAAAAAAATATCAGGCTCATTACGAGGGTGAAGCCTTAAATATTGGAGACACCGTTATGATTGAAGAATCAAAGCCTATATCTAAAAATAAAAACTGGATTTTAAAGGATGTGGTCAGGAGTATTTCATCTAGTTCGGAAGAAAATATTAAATAAAAATAATGATACAGTTACGCACAATGTTAAATGTAGCCGATAACAGTGGAGCCAAATTGGTCCAGTGTATTAAGGTTTTGGGTGGGTCCGGCCGAAAGATTGCTCAAGTGGGCGATATTATTGTTGTGTCTATAAAAGAGGCTGAACCAAGAAAATCGGTACACAAGAAAGAGGTGGTTAGAGCGGTTATTGTTCGTCAAAGAAAAGAATTTAAAAGAAAAGACGGGACATATCTTAGGTTTAGCGATAACGCTGTTGTTTTAGTGGATAATAAAGAACCTAAGGGCGGAAGAATTTTTGGTCCAATACCAAGAGAGCTTAAGGAAAAAGGTTTTGATAGAATAATTTCTTTGGCGGAAGAGGTGGTATAAATATTTCCGCAAACATCACTCCTCGCAGACGACATGGAGTCCTCTCAATTGTAGTAATTGGTCATCTCCATGATGCTGCTCGGAATGATGTTTGCTTCAAATAATTGGCATGAAAATAAAAAAAGGAGATCAAGTAAAAATAGTGTCTGGTAAAGATAAAGGTAAATCTGGAAAAGTTACCAAAGTTTTCCCCGAAGACAATAAAGTTTTAGTGGAAGGTTTGAATTTGTTTAAAAAACATGCCAAATCTCGTCAGCAAGATAAAAAAGGTGAAATTATTTTAATTCCAAAACCAATTGCTGTTGCCAAGATTATGATTGTTTGCCCTTCTTGTAATAAGCCCACCAGAATTGGTTATTCGGTTACTGCTGGAGATAAAACAAGGATTTGCAAAAAATGTAAACAAACGTTATAAGTAAGGGCTTGGCCCAAGAGCGGAGCCCAGCTGAACCGGGCAAAGCGATTGGTGGCCAAACCTTACCCCGCCCTTTAAGCAAAATATAGAATAAGGAATCATGAAATCAAATTTAATAGAAAACAATTCAGTTAAATCACAAATAACCAACATAAAGGGCGGGGTGCTCTCTTTTGTAGCTAAATTTTATTCGCTACAAAGAAGCTTTAAAATTTAGACAAAACAGGCATATGACAGGTTTAAAAGATAAAATTCAAAAGGAAACCAAGGTTTTACAAGAAAGGCTAAAAACAGCCAATATTTGGGCTTTGCCCAGAATCACCAAGATTGTGGTTAATGTTGGCTTGGGCAGGGTTGTGGTAGCCAGTGCCAAACCCGAAGATATTATTAAAAGAGTTTCGGAAGAAATTTCGCGTATAACCGGACAAAAACCAGTGACCACAGAAGCAAAGAAAGCTATCGCTTCTTTTAAAACAAGACTTGGTATGCCTCTGGGCGTTAAAGTAACTCTGCATGGTTCTAAAATGTATGACTTTTTGGAAAAATTTGTAAGAACAGCTTTGCCCAGAACCAGAGATTTTAGAGGCCTAAAAGAAAGCTGTGTAGATAGTCATGGTAATTTTAACGTTGGAATTAAAGATCATACGGTTTTTCCTGAAACTTCGGCCGATGCGGCTCACTCGTTTGGTTTCCAATTTACAGTTAAGGTTTTGAATTCGAATAAGGCAAGAAGTTTAGAATTTTTTAAAGCATTAGGTTTTCCATTCGAAAAGAAAACGAAATAAAATTATGCCAAAAACATCCGTTATTGCTAGAGCCAAAAAGAAGCCTAAGTTTTCAACCCGACAGGTTAATAGGTGTTGGAAGTGCGGCCGTAAAAGAGCCTTTATGAGAGATTTTGGTTTGTGCAGGATTTGCTTTAGAGAGTTAGCGAACAAAGGCGAAATACCAGGAATTAAAAAATCATCATGGTAGACCCCATATCAGACATGTTAACAAGAATAAGGAACGCTGGAGCCGTTAATAAAGAAACGGTTAGTATGCCTTTTTCTAAAATGAAACAAGAAATAGCCAATGTTTTAAAAAAGGCTAGCTTGATTTTAGATTTTGAAAAGAAAGGCAGAAATATTTCTGGTAAGAAATTGGAATTAAAATTGAAATATATAGAATCGTATCCGGCTATAGCTAGCGCTAAAAGAATATCTAAACCAGGCCAAAGAATTTATATTAAACATAACGAAATTTTTCCAAAAAAGGATGGAACAATAAAAATAATTTCAACTTCCAAGGGTATTATGGTGGATGCCGAAGCCAGAAGAAGTAAATTGGGTGGGGAAGTTGTTTGTGAGATTTCATAGTTAAAATTATGAGCCGGATAGGTAAAAAAATAATAATTTTGCCAGAAAAAGTCTCTGTAGAAGAGAAGGATGGTTTTGTTTTGATTAAGGGTCCAAAAGGCGATTTGTCTTTTAGGTTGCCAAGAGGTATAGCCATATCTCTTAAAGAAAAGGAATTAACAATTACCGCTAAAAACGAAACTAATCCTTCGTGGGGTACTTCTAGATCTATAATAGATGGGATGGTTTACGGAGTTGTTAATGGTTATGAAAAAAAACTTGATATTGAAGGCGTGGGTTTTAAAGCCCAGCTTCAGGGCAATAAGTTGATATTAAATATTGGTTTTTCACATCCTGTTGAATTTGAATCTCCGGTTGGTGTTACATTAAGAGTTGAAAAAAATAGTATTTTTGTAAGCGGGTTTGATAAATTTTTAGTGGGACATGTTGCTGCTAAAATAAGAAATTTTAAAAAACCAGAACCATACAAGGGCAAGGGCATACGCTATTCTGGTGAAATAATTAGACGCAAAGCTGGTAAGAAAGCAAGCGCCGGAGCCTAAAGAATAAAGAAATGAAAAACGTAATAAGATTAAATAGAATTAAGCGCCACGTTAGGGTAAGGGCAAAAGTAAAAGGCACGAAGGAGTGCCCCAGACTTTCTGTTTTTAGATCTATAAACCATATTTACGCGCAGTTAATAGACGATGATAATTCAAAAACATTGGCTCAATTTAGCGACCTAGTTAAAAAAGGAATCAAAGCTAAAAACAAGACGGGTGGTATAACGAAAGCTAAGGATGTAGGAAAAACTTTGGGTGGCGAAATTATTAAAAAGGGTTTTACGAAAATAGTTTTTGATAGAGGCGGTTATAAATATCACGGCCGGGTACAAGCTTTGGCAGACGGGCTAAGAGAATCAGGAGTTAAATTTTAAATATGGAAACAAAACCAATAAATTCAAATAGTAATAGCAACAACAGACCAGCAGGCGGAGGCTTTGGTGGGCGGGGCCGTGGCCGCGGAGGTCCTGGTGGCAGACCGCCCTTTAATAAGGAAAAAAGAGACAAAGAGTTCGAAGAAAAAGTTTTAGAAATTGCTCGTGTAACTAGAGTCGTTAAAGGAGGCAAGCGCTTTAAATTTAGGGCGGCTGTTGTGATTGGCGATAGAAAGGGCAGAGTGGGTTTTGGTTTGGGCAAAGGCTCCGATGTGGCTCAATCTGTGGCCAAAGCTGTGCATCAAGCCAAAAAACATTTAATAAATATAGCTATTGTTAATGGCACGATTCCTTCGGCAATTAAGGTTAAATATAGTTCTGCTGTTGTTTATTTAAAACCAGCTCCGGCTGGCAGAGGCATAAACGCTGGTGGCGCAGTTAGAGTTGTTTCCGAACTATCCGGCTTAAAAGATATTATTGGCAAGATTCTTTCCCGTTCTGGCAATAAGATAAATAATACCAGAGCCACGCTAAAGGCTTTAGAGCTGATTACTGCTAAAGCCAAAAGATAAAAAATATGGATTTACATAATTTAAGCCCAAGAACAAAGGGTAAAAACGAAAAAAGAATTGGCCGTGGCGGTAAGCGCGGCACTACTTCGGGTCGTGGTACCAAGGGTCAAAAATCTCGAGCGGGGCATAGAATAAGGCCAGCCATTAGGGATGTAATGAGAAGGATTCCAAAATCTCGGGGCTATAGTTTTAAAAGTTTTAAAAAGAGTTTTATTCCAGTTGAACTTTCTATTTTGGATAAAAAATTTAATAATGGAGAAAAAGTTAATCCAAGAACTCTGCAAGATAAGGGCGTAATAGTTGTAGGCAAAGGAGTTTTGCCAAAGGTGAAAATTCTTGATGGTGGGCCTATTAGCAAAAAACTAATTTTAGAAAACTTAGCTGTTTCCGAAAAAGCCGCGGCTAAAATATTGGCAGTGGGTGGGGAAGTAAGAAAGCCAGCTAAATAAGCCAGCCAGCTTTCTAGCTTCTTAGCCTACTAGAAAGCTAAAAGCTAATATCCTAAAAAGCTATTGTGTATGAATAAATTTCTACAAATTTTTAAAATCTCAGATCTAAGAAAAAAGATATTTTTTATCTTGGGTATGTTGGTTGTTTTTAGATTAGCTTCGGCTATACCCATGCCCGGTATAGATAGAGTTAAACTAGCCGAACTTTTTTCTTCAAACCAGTTATTGGGTTTAGTTAGTTTGTTTACCGGAGGCACACTAGGTAATTTTTCAGTTATTCTTTTGGGTTTAGGGCCATATATTACCGCGTCTATTATAATGCAGCTTTTAACAATGATTTTCCCAAACTTAAGGGAAATGTATATGGAATCGGGTTCGGAAGGCCGGGCCAAGTTTAATCAATTTTCCAGATTGTTAACCATTCCTTTGGCTGCGCTTCAGTCGTTGGCCACCGTTTCTATATTTAGAAGCCAAGGCATAATAACCGATCTGCCATTTTTCAATTTAATTACATTAATAATTACGGTGACGGCAGGCACTATGTTTTTGGTTTGGATAGGAGAAATTATTACCGAAAAGGGTATTGGCAACGGCACCTCTCTTTTGATATTTGCGGGTATTGTGGCTGGTTTGCCTACCAGCGTGGGTCAAAGCTTGATCGCCTTTGATGCTAGCCAAATTTTCACATATTTAGTTTTTATGGCGGTGGCGGTTGTGGTTATCGCTGGAATTGTAATTATTTCCGAAGGCCAGCGCAATATTCCGGTGGCTTTTGCTAAAAGGGTGCGGGGACGAAGAACTTTTGGCGGTTTTTCTAGCCACATTCCCTTGCGCGTTAACCAAGCCGGCGTTATTCCCATAATTTTTGCCTTATCTATTTTGCTTTTTCCAGGTTTGATCGCGCAATTTTTATCTACCTCCAGTATTGCGTGGCTGGCTAATATTTCGAAAAGCATTGCCGCGTTTTTACAACAGCCTTTAACTTACGGAATTTTATATTTCTTTTTGGTTACGGTGTTTACATATTTTTATACCGCAGTGACGTTTGATCCTAAAGCTATTTCCGAGAATGTTCAAAAGCAGGGCGGGTTTATTCCGGGCATAAGACCAGGCGAACCCACCGCAACTTTTATTGGCCACGTGGTTAATCGTATAACCTTGGTGGGCGCTTTATTTTTGGGTTTGATAGCTATTTTACCTCTTATTGTCCAAAGAGCTTTTGGCATAACCACTTTAACTTTGGGCGGTACGGCCTTATTGATTGTAGTTTCGGTTGTTTTGGAAACAATGCGCCAGATAAATGCACAGTTAACGCTTAGAGAGTATGATAATTTTTAGCCTTGAGTTTTTGTGATACAAATTAACCATTAGTTATTTTGTGCACCGAGCTTACGATCGTAAGCTCGGTGCACTGCCGAGTTGCAATGATTTTTTATTTGCGTTAGAATAGGATCAAGCTTGCGGGGACTTCCAGACATCAAGAGGAAGCCGCCGTCAGGATGCGCCCATCACAGAGGGGAGTCTGTATGATGAGGTGTCCATTAAAAATGGAGATATGAGGGTGCGTGCCTAGAAGTTTAGGTAACGCACCCAAAAACTCCAAAGCTATATAAGTTCTTTCGTCTGCCTTAGGGCAGGCAAACCAAGCCGCCTAGAGCGGCAGAATATCTCGAGCTTAGGCTCGACGCTTGAGCCATTCCCGATCTGGTATCGGAATGGCTCATTTTTTTAATACACCAACAAAGGCAGTATAGTATAAAGAACCATAGAGATGGCTATTGTTATGGCGCCAATAAGCCAGAAGATTTTAATTAGTTTCTTGGATTTAAGCATATACGATATTATTATACTATCATGCCGCGCGAAGAATTTGCTATATTATTAAAAAAGAAATGGCTGGTTTGGCTGGGCTTGGGCGCAGTGTTTTTATTTTCTTTATTTTTAGCCGGGCGGGAATTTTATAGGTGGTACGGCATAAACAACGAATATAAAATAGTAAAAAACAAAACTGATTCTTACGAACAAGAATCCAAAAAACTTCAAACCGAAATAGACAGTCTTTCTAAACCAGAAGTGTTAGAAAAAGAAGCAAGGTCTAGGTTAAATTTAAAAAAGGAAGGCGAGTCGGTTTTGGTGGTGGTGGGCGAAGATAACTTTCCCGAAGAAAATTTTTTAAAGGCAGAAGTTGGTGATACCTTTAATAATCCGAATAGCATTTGGTTTAATCTTAAAAATTGGCTAAAATACTTTAATATAAAAAAATAACATGAAAAGTCACCACATTGGAGTTTTGATTTTGACCCTAGTTTTTTTGATGGGCGGTCTTTTAAGCTATACCTTGGTGCAAAATGGCTATTTTCCGGTGGTGGCGGTAGATGGAAATTTTATAAGCCAGCGCACGGTCAAAGAAAACGCCGATGTTTCGCGCAGATTATACAGCCAAGGCTTAGTTGGTTCTAGTAAGGAAATGGATGATCTTTTTAAAAAAAGTTCGGAAAAAGAACTTATGAAAAATTCTTTGGAGGGTCTTATAATAAATCAAATAGTAAAATCTTCGGCTAGCAATGATCAAATTAAAAAAGCCGAAAAAGAAGTTGAAGTTACTTTTGATTCTAAGGCCGAAGCTAATCTTTCTGGTGTTTTAAAAAATGTTTATAAATGGGATGCCGATAAATTTAAAGAAAGAATTTTAGAACCACAGGCTTTGTTGCAAGTGGTTTCACAAGAAAAAGGCGAGGACTTTGATAATTGGCTAAAATCGGCTAAGTTAGAAGCCAAGGTTAAGGTTTGGTTTTCGGCGTATAAGTGGGAGAATGGAGAGCTTAAGGCTAAGTAGTTTGTAATTAGTATTTAATAATTAGCTAGAATGCGGTTATAGTACAATGGTAGTATACGACCTTCCCAAGGTTGAGATACGGGTTCGATTCCCGTTACCCGCTCAATTTAAAAAACCGATCTATTGATCGGTTTTTGAATTTTTGTACATTGGAGTTTATTTTATTTCTGCTACACAATGTTCACTTATTTCCATGATCAGACCGTTTACTATAGGGAACTCGTAGACTTTTATTTTCTTCTTGTCTTCTGGTGGAAGCTTCCTTGATACAAATTGAAAAAATGTAAATAGGATTAACTGGTCGTCTTCATCATCGTCATAAGCTCCCAAATTATTTTTTTGCTCTATCTCAATATACTTTCTCTTGATGGCTTCATTTGCTTCTTTTCTGTTTTCTGCGATTACAATCAATTCTTCATGGCGGGGACCATTAGGTGCCCCCCTTTCTATTCCACAAAATGCCCTATGACGTTCCGTGTAAATGAACATTTTCATAGCTACTTCTCCTTTATGTAAAGAGCATGGTGGTTAAAGTTTGATTTAAACAGTGTAATGCAGTAATGAGATATTTGTCAAATGTGTGTGCATAGAACAGTTTGTTACCTAGATTTAACCTTGGTAATTAGTAAACTTAGATTTTAAAAATCCAGCAATTTTTTGCCCGAGACATAGAGTATCATGCAGGAAGATTTTGATAAGTGGAATGAAAGCTCGTATTAAGATTAAACCTTGATAGTAAAATAGTAACAATGTCCACTTTTAATGTGATCGCCTGAAAAGTGGACAAGTGATTATAGTAGCACACTGCCGTGTGTATTGACTTAAAGTAACCCCCGCGCTACACTAAGCATACAAATGCCTTCGGGCCGGCCCTCTTGCAAAAGAGGGACAAAAAAGAGAAAAGCCGTTAAAGCATGTCTTTGACGGCTTTTCGTATGTTCTCAAAAACCTCTTTATCAAGGGTTCCAATTTGTTTGTATAGACGCTTAGTATCAATTAAACGAACTTGTGAAATAATTGCTACTGCTTGGAGCCTATCAACAACTCCAGCCGACACATGGTAAATATTCTTTTTCGTTGAGGTTGTAAGAGGAACAACAAGACAAACTTGGCGGCTAAATCCTTTTAATATCAAAACGGGGCGTGAAAATCCTTCTCCTGTACCATCTTGTTCAAATCCTACATTTATTCCAAGTCGACACTATCGTATCTGCCGTTCACGATACAACGGCAGATAGTCGTCGCTTGAATGAGTTTCTTTTTTTATTTCATTCCACTTATCAAAATCTTTTTGCATAATGTAAATAATCTTGTCACATTTTTAGTGTTTTAGTTTAGACTTTATAAACCCGATAATTTTTTCTCGGTCGGATTTGTTTTTTAGAATATGAATCAACGAGGGTGAAACAGAAAGAAAAATAATCAGCGCGATTATAGGCAGAAGGTATTTATCTATGTTGGGAATGGCACTGCCTAAATAGTAACCCATACTGGTTAAACCTATAGCCCATAAAAATGCGCCAATTATGTTATAAAAAAGAAATGTGGAGTATTTCATTTTGCCAACTCCGGCGAGTATTGGTGCAAAAGTTCTAACCACAGGCATGAACCGCGCAAGTATTATGGCTTGACCACCGTGTTTTTTATAAAACTTTTCGGCTCGTTCTAAGTGATGGCGATGGAACAAAAAAGAATCTTCTTTGGTAAAGAGTTTATAGCCAACCTTATTGCCAAAGGCATAACCGAAGCTGTCGCCTAAAATAGCCGCCAAAAATGTTAACGGGGCTAGAATTTTGATATCTAAAAAATTTTGCGAAGCCAAAAATCCGGCCGTAAAAAGCAAGCTGTCGCCCGGTAAAAAAAAGCCAATAAAAAGACCAGATTCGGCAAAAACTATACCGAATAAGCCTAAATATCCAGCTGTTTTTATAAGACTGATCAAGTCAAACATATCCTTTTCATTCTAGCAGTAAAATGTTACTTTATGAAAGCAATTATATGGCCGACCTAGCTCAATTGGCAGAGCGACGGTATCGTAAACCGTAGGTTCCGGGTTCAATTCCCGGGGTCGGCTCAGTCTATGAAACTATTAATATCCAGCTACACTTTCGAACCCTTTCCTTTGGAAGAGGTATTTTTATTTGCCCATAATATTAAGGCGGATGGCATAGAATTAGTAATAACTCCGCAGGCTGTAAAGTTAGGTTTTGAGGCCATAAAAAAACTTTCAGAAAAATACCAAGTGCCTGTAGTTAATGTCCACCAACCACCTTGGTATGTTCTTTTTACTGGTAAAAAACAGTTGGATAAAATGATAGCTATCGCCAAAGATTTTAATGCCGAGAATTTGGTGGTGCATTTGGCCACAGTCAGACGAAGTTTTAATAGTAAATTTTTTGATTGGGTAAAACAAAGGGAAGCGGAAAGCAAAATAAATATAGCTTTTGAAAATGCCGCTCCGCGAAGCTTAGAAGATTGGCCAAGTTATTGTGGTCAACCAGAAAAGCTGGAGAGTTTTATAAAATCAAGAAATATAAACCTGACGCTGGATGTAGCTAAATCTTTTTTAAAAGGTTTTGATCCATATCAGTTTTTTCAAAGAAACCATAACAATATAAAGGTGATTCATGCCCACGGGTTCGATCACCAGGGTGATTTTCATAAGAGTTTTTTAGAAGACACATTTGATTGGGCTGGTTTTGCCTCTTTTATAAAAAAGTTTAATTATACTGGAGCCGTGACTATGGAAATTTTTCCATTGGGCCGCCTATTTTATTTTAAACTGCCAGCTAAGGCAGATTTAGACAGAGCCAAAGATATAGTAGAAGAGAATTTTAGGATGTTGAAGAGAGTATAATTTGTTATACTTATTCTAATGATTCTTGATTTTAAAAATAGATTGGTCGAATTAAAAAATAAGCTCCAGCATTTGTTGGACTGTCTTTGACCTTGTTCATAAAAAATCAAGAGCCAAAGAGTTAGAAAAAGAAACTGTAGTAGAAAATTTTTGGCAAGAAAGGGTAAGAGCCCAAAGAATTAGCCGGGAACTGGCCGATATAAAAGATGTTATAGAAAAATGGCATAATTATGAAAGCGATTTTAAGCATTTAAATGAGGTTGTTAGCTTGTTGGAGAGTGTGGGGGAAGGCGACTCTCTAAACAAGGAATTTGAAAGATCTTTACAAAAACTAGAAGAAAGAATAGAGAAAGAAAAATTTTTAATTTATCTTTCGGGTGAATACGACAAAAATAACGCCATACTAAGCATATATTCTGGCGCAGGTGGAACCGATGCTCAAGAGTGGGTGGAAATGCTTTTAAAAATGTATCTTAAATATTGCGAAAAAACTGGTTTTAAAGCGCAGGTGGTGGCGGTAACTTCTGGCCAAGAAGCCGGTTTAAAAAATGCTATAATAGAAATACGTGGCCAATATGCTTACGGCTATTTAAGGCGCGAAAGCGGAGTGCATCGCTTAGTAAGAATTTCGCCATTTTCAGCGCAGGGTTTAAGGCATACTTCGTTTGCGTTAATTGAAGTAATGCCAGAAATAGAAGACGTTGGCAATATAGAAATTAAACCTCAAGATGTTAGAGTAGATACTTATAAAGCCGGTGGCCCCGGCGGGCAATATGTTAACAAAACAGAATCGGCTATAAGAATAACGCATCTGCCTACGGGGCTAGTTTCAACTTCGCAAGCCGAACGTTCGCAAGCCTCTAATAAAGATAAAGCGATGAAATTGCTTTATGCGAAAATTCAGCAAAGATTAGACGAAGAGCATAAAAAAACAGTAGATGAACTTAAGGGCGAGAACGTAAAAATAGAATGGGGGCACCAGATACGTTCCTATGTTTTAAATCCCTATAAAATGGTTAAAGATCACCGCACGGGGTTTGAAACTACACAAGCGGAAAAAGTTTTAGCTGGAGAATTGGAGGGGTTTATAGAAGCGGAGTTAAAAATATCTAATGACTAATATCAAATTTCTAATCAATTACGAAGGCCTAATGACTAATTTTAAAATTTGAAATTAGATATTGATTAGATATTAGTAATTAGATATTAGACATTTATCGATAAAGCATGATTCATTTTAAAAACGTTTCCAAAATTTATCCGCCGCATATGGTGGCTTTGGAAAATATAAATTTAATAATAAAAGCCAAAGAATTTGTTTCGTTAGTAGGCTCGTCTGGCGCGGGCAAATCAACACTTTTAAGAATGTTAATAGGCGAGGAAGCGCCCAGTATGGGCGAAATAATTGTGGGGGACGTATCTATAAATTCTCTAAGCCATAAGGAAATGCCTTATTTAAGAAGAAAAATAGGTACGGTTTTTCAGGATTATAAATTACTGCCTACAAAAACAGCTTATGAAAATATTGCTTTTGCCATGGAGGTGGCGGGTAAAGACGACGAAGAAATTAAAGAAGATGTGCCACAGGTCTTGGGTTTAGTTGGCTTAGAAGATAAGGCTAACCATTTTCCTTACCAGCTTTCTGGCGGTGAAAGGCAACGCGTGGCCATTGGACGCGCTTTAGTGCACAGGCCCGATATTTTGGTAGCCGATGAACCCACGGGCAACTTGGACCCTGTTAATACTTGGGAAGTTGTTAATCTTTTGCTTAAATTAAACGAATTGGGGGCTACGGTTATTTTGGCTACGCACGATAATAGCATTGTTAATAATTTGGAACGCCGAGTGGTGTTAATGGAAAAAGGCAGAGTGGTTAAAGATGATCTTAAGGGCAAGTATCTTATCTAAAAAACTAATTTCTAATATCTAATTTCTAATTTCTAAAAATAATGAAAGAAAAAATATTAACGGCTTTAAATAGAGTTACTAGATCAGGCCTTAATTCTTTTTGGCGCAATAAATGGGTTTCTACCGCTACTATTAGCGTTATGGTTATTACCCTAAGTTTAATAACCAGCTTGTTTTTGCTTTCGGTGGTGGCAGGCAGTATTCTGACCGATTTAGAACAAAAAGTTGATATTTCTGTTTACTTTAAATTAAGCACAACCGAAAGCGAGGTTTTAAAAGTTAAAGCCGAACTAGAAAAAATCTCCGATGTAAAAAGCGTGGAATATGTTTCTCGGGCCGAGGCTTTAGCCAAATTTGAAACCGAACACGAGAATAATCCCTTAATTATTAAATCTTTGGAAGAACTAGGCGATAATCCTTTAGAGGCTTCGCTCAACATCAAGGCTAAACTTATAGATAACTATGAATCTATCGCTTCGTTTTTAGAAAGCACCAGGTTTTCGGGTATGGTGGATACAGTTAATTACAGGCAAAACCAAAAAGTTATAGAAAAACTTTCCAGTATTTTGGGTACAGTTAGAAGTTCGGGTTTTATAGCTATTGTGGTGCTGGGTTTTATAGCGGTCTTGGTTACATTTAATACTATTCGCTTAAAAATTTATTCTATGCGCGAAGAGATTGGCGTGATGCGCTTAGTGGGCGCGTCTAATTGGTATATCCGCGGGCCGTTTATTATAGAGGGTATTTTACACGGATTAGTTGCTTCCTTGGTAACTACCATAATTTTTTACCCAATTTTGGTTTTTGTTTCACCAAAAATTTCGGCTTTTCTTTCAGGTATAGATATTGCTGGGTATTTTAGAAATAATTTTTGGCAGATATTTTTGCTTCAAACTTTAGTAGGAGTATTTCTAGGCGTCATCTCTAGCTTGATTGCCATGAGGCGATACCTTAAGATTTAATTTATTTCTAAGGAAACATCGCCCCTCACAGACGATATGGAGCCTCTTTATTTATATTAAAATAGTCTTCCTGCCTACGGCAGGTAAACTCCATACTTGCCCGCCTATGGCGGGATACTGTTCGGAGCGGTGTTTCCTTAATAGTTAGTAGTCGCTATAGTTCTTTAACTTACTTGGCGGGGAGGCCAGTATGAACGCTTTGGGTGTCGGCAGGATGGCTAGTTTAGGCGGTTTGCTAAGAGATGCTGGGAAAATATCTTTGATTTTTTTCTTTCTTCTTTTATCGATTGCCTTGGTCTGTGGAGCTTTCTTTTTATTTGTTAGTGATAAGCCAGAGGTTAAGGTAGGTCAAGGATTTCTTGTCAAAGAATACCAAGAACTATCAACTATGTCGGGTAATCTTTTTGGGCTCAAAGTTAGCATACGAATGCATAAGCAAAAAATGATTTCTTTAGAATCGAATAGAAGAAGCGTACCAAAATCTTTGTGGACGAAAAAAGAAATCAGTGATTGGTATGAAGCCAGAGAAAGCTATTTTAGGCTGATGTCCGATTATCATAGAATGGCGCTAGAGTATAATTTGTGGCATGAAGCTCTGGGGTATCGCTTTATGTATAACAAGAATTTGCCAGATAGGTTGGCAAAAGCTCTCCCTCAACGCTATGTTCCGTTGGAGTAAATCGCCCCCCCGAGAAAGCGAACGCTTTCTCGGGGGGTTTTAATTAAACTCCGCAAAACCACGAAGTCCGACTTCGTGGTTTTCTAATAAGCTAACCCCTAGTGGCTAAAAGCTACCCCTAGTATCCCGCGAATTCTTCAAAGCGGATGCTGTCTTCGTTAACAACGGCTTCAATGAGATTCAATAAAACACTTAGTAGTATTCCACATTATTTGCTAGTTGCTCTGTCTTTTGTTACAGTATTGGCGTATGTCAATCACAACTATACTTAAAAAACTTTCGGAGAAGGAAGATTTAATAGTAGTTCCTCGGGGAGAATACGAGGTCTTTTTGAAGTTTAAGAAGATTAAAACTTTCACACCTACACCAGCCCACAAAAGAGCGTTGGCTCGATCTATTAAAAACTTAAAAGAAGGTAAAACTCTATCATTTGAAGAATTCACTAGGAAGTTGGGAATTAAGGATTGATCCGGCTGTCCTTAAATTTATTAACAAACTTCCCCAGAAAGATGTTAGACGAATTCGGGCAGTGGTCTATTCGTTACCTCTCAATCCTTATTACGGCGATTTAGAAAAGATGGAAGGTTACGACAATGTGTGGAGGAGACGTGTTGGTTCTTACAGAATTTTTTATCGTTTGGTAACGAAAGATAAAATTATTTCAATTTTCAATTTGGAAAGGCGATCTTCTAAAACTTACAGTTAAAGGGTGAATGTTCGTAAGACTGGATTTTGCTCATTTATACATAGATTAATACCCAGCGAATTCTTCGAATTTTATATTATCTTCCTTAACACCAATTTCTATTAAAAGCTGGGTGGTGCCTGCCACCAGGCCGGGCGGGCCGGCGACATAATAAAACGGCGCGGCTAGGTTTTTAATATGCTGTTTTAAAAATTTCTCGTCTATATGACCATCTTCTTTGGTCCAGCGCGTTACAAAATTAAAATTATTGTTGTAGGCTTGCCATTCTTCTAGGTCGTCCACAAAAGCAGCGTCTTCGGGCGTGCGGTTAGAATATATTAAAATTATTTTTTGTTCGGAATTGTTTTCGGTGGCATCTTTTACAATGCTTCTAAAAGGCGTAATGCCAATACCGCCGGTTAATATAACAACAGGTACGGATTTATCACTGTGTAACTTAAACGAGCCCAGAGGACCATCTATGTGCACCAAACTGCCAATTGCTAGCTCGGACAAACTCTTTTTCATGGCGCTATCGGTTAAACGGCTCGCTATCATTAGGTAACTATCCAGTGGAGAAGAGGCGATAGAAAAAGCGCGGACATTGCCTTTATCGTCTTTATATTTTGGATTTTCTATAGAAATATCTATAAACTGGCCGGGCTTAAAATTAAAATCTTGATCGCCATATTCAAAAACAAAAGACATAGTTTCTTTGGCGACAGTTTTTTTCTCTTTTAAGGCGAAGGTATAGTGAGGCACGATATAAAATAAAAAATCAAATATTAAATATTAAATATAATTATATCACGAAAGCAAAAAACACCCCGATTGATATCCGGGGCATTTTTTACGCTTATTTATCTAAATATATCTAGTATCGGGCTTAAGATAAAACCGAGTGGTTGGGTTGGAGCTAAAGCACCGGGTGGCGGGCTAAATGAGCCACTTCCCGGGGGAGGAGAAAAACCTCCGCCACTGCTTGGGACAAACCCACCGCCTGATTCAAAACCGCCAGTCGGCTGGGGCTGAAATGATCCTCCTCCAGATGGCGCTGGCCCAGGTGAACCTCCACCCTGACCGGGCAGGCCTTGAAAAGCTCCACCGGATTGCTGTTCAAACTGTCGGTTAAACTCTTGCTGGAATTGCTGTTGGTTTTGTTGCTGAACTTGGTTTTGGAATTCTCCTTGAATCTGTTTATTAATTTCTCCCTTAATCCCGCTAGGTTGCGCTTGGGGAAAATTATTCCCGCCTTGATTTTGCTGCTGGTTAAAATTTTTAAAGTCTTCGGGGGATGGTGGATGGAAACCTTCTGGAAGATTACCTCCGTCAAAATCAAAACCTTCTCCGCCCTCAAAATCTCCTTCCTCAAAATTAGGACCACCGGGGAAACCACCACCGCCTTGGCCAGGAAACCCGCCCTCAACACCACGTCCTTGGCCTGGGAATGAACCGGGTCCACCAGGGAAGCTGCCACCACGTTTTTGAAATTGTTGTCTGATTTGCTGTTCAATCTGTTGAGGATCCAAGTTTTCATCAATATCAAAGCCTGCCGGCAGGCCTCCGCCTCTGGGCATAAAACCTTGTGGTCCAAACTTGCCACTAGAGGGACCAAATTTTAATTGTTCTTCAAATTTGCCCGGATCAAACCCTGCCGGACCAAACTCTTCTATCTGTTTTCGGAATTGCTGTTCTATTTCTTCGCGATCAAATCCGCCCCCGAAATCGCCAAATTCTTCAAACTCTCCAGGGTTGGATCTTATTTTATCTCCATATTCTCTAAATTTAGTAAATTGATCTAACTGTTCACGAGCTTCTTCTTTGGAAAAAAAACCTTTCTCCACGGCAAAGTTCAAACATTCATCGGTATGAGTAGAGTCGGAACAATAATCCATACACTCTTCTTCGCCACGGCAACCGCCCGGCCCGCCGCTTTGTTCCACTTCGCGTTGCAATTTAAGCCCGCGTTCCATATTTTTAATTTCCGCTTGCGGGACTAAACCTTCTTTTTTAGCAAATTCAAAACATTCTTCTTGATTAGCAGGGTCGCTACAAAAATCTTGGCAGGCTCGGCCGCGGCAACCACCCGGCCCAGCTATATTTATAAACTTTTTGGCGCGTTCAATTTCTTCGCGGGGCATCAAGCCTTCTTTTTCGGCAAAATCCAAACAAGCTTCGGCGTTATCTTCATCCTCACAGTGTTTTTGGCATTCTATACCTCGGCAACCACCCGGCCCTTCTTGATTTATTAATTTTCTAGCGCGCTGGATTTCTGCTTTAGGCATTAGATCGTGCTCTTCGGCAAAAACCAAACATTCTTCACCATGTTTCGGGTCATCACAATACTGGCGGCATTCACGCTCGCCTTTGCATCCACCCGGCCCTTTACCGGCAATGCCTCTAATCTTTGAGGCTTCTTCTTGGCTCATAAAGCCGGCTTTAACGCCAAAATCTAAACACTCTTCCAAATGGCCGGTATCTTCGCAGTATTCGCGGCAATCGCTTTCACTTTGACACCCGCCCGGTCCCTCTAGGCTACCGATTCTTTCTTTAATCTGCCGTATTTTTTTAACTTCAGCTGCGGGAATTAAACCTGCGCCAGCCGCAAATTCAAAACATTCATCTTGGTGACTTACATCTTCACAATATTCTTGGCACTCTATGCCTCGGCAACCGCCCGGCCCAGTTTTACCTACAACTTTTCTGGCCACTTTAAGTTCGGACGGTTTCATCAAGCCATTCTTTTCGGCAAAATCCAAACAGTCTCCGCCATTAGCGGAGTCATCGCAGTAAGTTTTGCATTCTGCCATCGAACCGCAATTGCCCAGCTCGGCTACGGGGAAACTTACATTAAAAGGATTTTGAGCCGAAGCATCAGAAATCAAAAAAACTGAAAAAATTGCTAAAGAGAATATAGCTATCTTAATTGTTCGCATATATTTTATTGGGCGAATGGATTAATTTTTACATTTTCCAGCGGGTTTGTTTGAACTCCCTTTAGAGGATTAGACTCGGTATTGCTGAATGGGTTGGCAGCTTCCGCAGCGACCTTTTCTGCGGCTTCTGCCACCGCTTCGGCTTTGTTTTTAGTATCCGCGGCGGCACTGCCACCGGCTCGCGTCCAGCCAACATAGTAGCCGATAACGACACCGACTAATAATAAAACAATACCCCCGATAGTCATTTTTGAGTTTGTTTGTTCTTCCATTTTTATTTAAACAATAGGCTTTGGTTTAAACACACCAAAACTTGTTGCAATTAAGATGCTTATAATAACTTAATTTTAGCAGTATAGGCGATTATAGATAGATCACTTATCCACATATCTATTTTTGATTTGACGGAGAAATTTTAAATACCGCTTCAACGCTATTTTCAAAAACCAAGGGAAAAGTTTTATCTTTTAGCCAATAGAAATATGTTTTAGGATTACGAGATTTTTTAAGCACCACATACGAAGCTTTAAAATCGTTTACCAAAACCGAAGGCGTGGTTTCTATTTCTTCCTCTTTACAGCGAATTAAACCACAGGTGTTGGTGTAGCCCGCATCGGCCAATATAAAGTGATTCTTCCAGTAGAGTGTTGGGCTAAAAGCATATTGGAAAATAGGATCCATACCGTTTATATAATAATTTTGGGGGTTCCAATACATTAAACTACCAAATTGATCCCAACTGGTATTAAAAACTATCTCGCCCGGTTTAGCGTTTTCTTTTAACCAGAGTGAAGATTCTTTAAGATCGTTGGGCGACCAAGCATCGTTGTTATATTTTTTAAACAAGGGCACAGAATTTAAACTCAAAATGCCTATGCTTATTATCAAAACCGAAACAACAGTATTTTTATGCTTTGTGTTTGATATTTTATTTAAGTAAAGAGTTAAAGCCATGGAAGATGTTATTAAAGTAAAACCCGTAAAGATGTCGTAACTGCGGCGGGCGACAAATAGAGTTATTAGTAAAAAGAAAGCAGAAACAGTTAAGGCCGATACAAAGATATTTTTATAATTACCAATTTCGCTTGCGCGATATTTTTTAATGGCAATTTTATATAAAACAATCCCAATTAGGCCAATTAAAATAACTGGCAATATATTTTTTATAATAGAATCAAAATTTGGAGTTTTTAATTCTCGGCCAAATGTTAATGGAATATTTTGAGTTTTAACGAATATAATCTGTATCACTTGAATATAAACGAGTTTTAAGCCAGCTAACGGGTTTGGGCGGGCGATTAAGCCTGCAACTAGGCCTAGAGCTAGATAGAGTAGGCTACGCCATCTGATAGGCTCACGGCGGAATTTTGATACTAGGCTAGCGATAATAACAACGGCTAAAGGTAGCCAGCTTAAAGCTGAATGTAAAAATGCGGCGGTAAATCCCAGTAAGATCAGTGGCCATTTTTTACTCGAAGTCAAAAATAGTGAAAAAGTTACTATGGTCAAAGCAAAAGATAAATTATGAGGCCGTGTCATTATTAAACGATACATAACATCGGGTGTGGCGAGCACAAAAACTAACGCCCATAAAATAGGCCATTTTATTTTTAACCTGTTTAAGGCAAAATAAAATCCGATTAGCGTAAGAAAAGTAATAAACGCGCCGGCTAGTTTTATGCTTATTCCAGCGTTTTTAATGTAGGTGAATGGAATTAAGAAAAGATGAAAGCCATACCAGATATCGGATTTTAAATCTTTAATTATAGAAAACTGCGCCCACGGAAATTCGCTATAAAATACTCCACGTTCGGCATACACCTTGGCGTGTGCCATGTGGTAAAAAGCATCGGGGTCGGCGATGTTCGGGGTAGAGAATTGCAATACCAACGAAACCAAAGCTAAAACAAAAACAACCCCGAGCCCCATTAATATTTTTTTGGTTTTTGATTCAGTCATTTTGATATTCCAACATTTTCATAACTTTTTTTGTCATTTCAAGTAAAATATCCACTTCGTTATTCATTCTAGTTGATTCATTTTTATCAATATTACGAAGATTTCCTTTCTCAAAATCATATCGTACATCAATCAAGTCTTGGATAACAATATTATTTCCAGTAGTCATTGCTATTAAATACTCTTTAAAACCGGAATCTTTCTTTGTGCGGATATTTTTTATGCCAATATTTCCAAGTTCATCTTTTGATAATTTTTTCGATAGCTTATCCAGATTGTGTGACTTGATTTCTTTTATTAGTTCTGATTTTTCTGTCTGTTTGCTGGTAAGTAATAGATAAGATTTTAAGATAAGCTCAAAATTGAAAGAGAAAAGAATGTAACAAGATCTAGAAAAAGCAGGGTCAGTGGCTCCTCGATGAATATGAATAAGGCACTGATCTAAAAAATGAAGACCGGAACTGGCTCGAAAAATTGCTCGCTTTGCTAAAATTTCTTTTTCAGTTTTATTTGGATTCACGATATATTTATAAACCCTTAAGAACCCCTTGCTAAATGGGTAGATTAACTAATTAAGCTGTTTTACGCCAAAAACTAAAAGCCCAATAATACCCAGTACAATAAAAATATAGATTGGGTATAAGAAAAGTTTTTTTAGAAATGAAACACTTTTTTCAAATCTTAGTTGTCCAATCGTATCTGCTAATCCTTTATCTAGTTCTTTGTCTGTCCATTCACTAAGATTCCAATCGTCGTCAATCGGATTACCCCATCTAGTCTGAAGTTCAGTCATCTTTTTAATATAAAGCTGTTCTTTTTCTTTTCTATCTAATTTATTTATTTTTTCATTCATCTGATTTTTGCTTAATAATTTCTGCACTGAAGGACGGTCCTTCAGTTTGGTATATCACTTTAGATCATTAATGCTTACTTAAATACCAAAACATTAATATCGTTATGATGATCATTACCCACTGAATTCTTGCGCGCCATCTATAAAATTTTTGCCAGTCTTCTCTATTCATGGATTCATTTCTATAATCATTATATTGACTCATTCCAAAAAAGGACACTGCTTAAAATCTATCGAAGTTCCACTTCAATAGATTTAGTCTTTTCAAATTCTTTTAAAAGTGATAATTCTTTATTTTTCCACCTTCCGCACAGCCCCATTTTATGAGGCTTGCATAATTTACAGGAGTGGTGTTTCTTTTTGAGCCTTTTTCTCATATATTAATTACTATTCTAATAGCTTAAAACACCCTTTCGTAAATAGCAATTTTATGTTAATTTCTACATTATTGCGGGATCGTCTAATTAGGTAGGACACATGCCTCTGGAGCATGGTATCTTGGTTCGAGTCCAAGTCCCGCAGCCAAGTTTCAGAATTCGTTTTTTCGCCAAAATTCGGAGCGTCGCAAAGCGACGCGACGGGGGTTTCCGCCAGAATCCGCCAAGGGTTTTTGAAATCCAAAAGGAGCGAGCGGGACGCGAGGCGGGGGTTCGAGCCAATCTTTTTAAGAAAATCTCTTTTGGCTTCGAGATTTTCTTCGGAAGCGATAATTATGGCTTGGTTACTGTCTAAAATGAATTGTTTAGAAAGTTCGAGCCAGCGATTGCCTTTTCGTTCAAAATCTTTCAATTTCTCTGAAAAATCAATCTTTTGGTTGAGGAGCTTTTGCTTTTTGGCGGTATACTCCTCGCTCGTAATTGTGCTGTCTAAATGAGCGTCAAGAAGCCTATCTAGCGTCTCCTCAACACTTTTGATTTGATTTTTCAGATTTTGAATGAAAAGGGCGTCAGAGTGGAAACTGCTCGCTTGCTCCTTGTCCAGTTCAGCGAGCATGAATTCTTTCCACTCGGACGGCAAAGAAACTTTTTTGATAATGTCATTTACTTGTTCGGCGAGGAATTCTTCGCGGATATATTTTTGTGTGCAGACACCTTTCTTTTTGGTGCAACGATAATATGTGTGACCTTTTTGCACTTCGCTTGTGATACCACAGCCACATTCTTCACACAAAAATATTCCGCGGAAAATATGTTTGTTAATTCCTCGCTTCATCGGATGAGCATTCCTCGCCGATACTTCCGCGCATTTATCAAAAAGTTTCTTTGAAATCGCTGGCTCGTGCTTTCCTTGGTAAAGTTCTTTGTTAAATAAAAACATTCCATAGTAAAAAGGATTTTTCAATATCATCTGCGTGTTTGAAACAGTAAGAACTTTACCATTTTTAGACACCAAGCCCTTTTGGGCGAGCAAATTCCTTGTATCTTTCAGAGAATAATTTCCGGTAGCGTAGACTTCGAACATTTTTCTGACGAGGCGAAACCTTTCCACATCGGGAATAATTTTCTTGTTTAACTTGTCATTCAAATATCCCGTCGGAGCTTGACCACTTTGTTCGCCTCGTCTTACTTTTTGTCGAAGTCCACGCTTCACATTCTCTGAAAGATTATCAACATAGTATTTGCTCTGCCCAAAAGCAATATTTAACATAAACTTACCTTGCGGTGTAGCGTC
>JAUYOV010000015.1 GCA_030697795.1 bacterium | reverse complement strand
GACCGGAAGGAACGAACCTCCCGTGTATCAGTTGTCACGTCAGTGGCAGTGCTGAGTAGCGGCGTTCGGACGGGATAAGTGCTGAAAGCATATAAGCACGAAGCCTCCCTCAAGATTAGATCTCGTAGCTCCCTAGAAGATCACTAGGTTGATAGGCTCTAGATGTAAGCGCCGTAAGGCGTTGAGTCGAGGAGTACTAATCGAGCATGTTCACGAAAGCACTAAGATCGCAACTTGCCCTTCGTAGCTTTATGCGAAGAAGGGTTTTCAAGCGATTAAAGTTCTTTGTGGTGCCAGTTTGCTTATCCAGTAACGCATACGAATGTACATTACTGGGGCTACTTATTCAGTTTTTAGTGTTCAGTCCCGTTAGAAACAGCTCGCCCCAAAGGCTCTTCGGGCGCGCAAAGCGCGGGCGTGGTTTCTAACAGGATTAGCTCCGTTTCAAGAATTTGGGTGATTCGGTTATAAAAATTTCGGTGCTTTGAGCGGCTTGGAACCACCTCTTCCCATTTCGAACAGAGAAGTGAAACTGGCCAGCGCCGATGGTACTTAGTCCTTGAAGACTAGGAAGAGTAGGTCAGTGCCGAAATTTTTGTAACCGAATCTGGTAAAATGTTAAACACTGGATGTTTAACATTTTTTCTTAAATAGTTTTTACAAAAAAAGGTCTACATTGACCTTTTTTTGTTTGTGTTCTAGTATTACCGTCAAGAGTACCTTAACTAAAAACCCTCAAAAGAGAGAGGTTCGGACATGGCGACAAAGAAGAACTTAGATTCCTTCGATGAAATGAAGCAAACCGCCGATAGCTTGCTAGGTAAGCTGGAGGACGAAGGCAAGGAAACTTCTGGTGCCGCCAAGAGTTTCCGACAAATAGTCCTAAAGACCATGGCGCTTCAGATGCGCATGATCGTCTGGTTGTATCAGTATGTTCGTGTGATGCAGGCCGAGCAGAAACAGTTGGACGAAGAGTCTTCGCTTGAAACAATGAATCAGGTGTTGACCGCCGCGATCGATAGTGGCGCAAAACTCTTGCCGAGGGATGCAGGTTCTAGCGCCAGAGAAATAAAACCCGCCACACAAACGTCGGCGACCTTGCCTAGTCGGAATGGTGATTCCGAACTTAGAGAGGCCACCGCCCCTGTAAGTCCGCTCGCTACCAGATAGGATGGTCTCTTATGGGGAGGGTTCTTGAATGGCTCAAGCTGAAAGGCAAAGAGGAAAATCTAGATCCCCTCCGGCCCCTTGAAGATTTTTTTGAGGAAAGCAAAAGGGAGCTGGAGCTTCTTCGCCTAAAACCCAGAGTCAAAAAGAAAGCGATAGTGGTGAGTTACAACATAACGCAAATTATAATTGCGATTATTGTCTGTATTTTTCTAACAGGCGTTCTCACTGCTTACCATTTCTTTCCTGATTACCTCGGTTCCAATATAAGTACCATCGCGGTTGGTAAAGATTCTAGCGATTTAAAAACGGAAACTGAATCGCCCGAAGCAGAAAGGGTTAGAAAGCTTCGGGAGTCAATACGAGGGAAAAAGAAGTAGTTCTAACAGGCACGTAAATGCGTGCCTGTTTTCATTTAAATTTTTATTGAACTTGGCTCGATAATTGACCAACTTATTTTATTATGTTAAAAATTGACTAGATCTTTTTAACTCAAACAAGGAGGGACAATATGAATTGGTTCAGGATAGTTCGCTTGGTTGCAGTTTCTTTTTTGGTGATGTCGTGTGGAGACGATGAGCTAAAAAGGAATTTTGATGATATGGAAAGTCTGGCAAATGAGGCGAGGGAATCGCGTGATTCTTTGCAGACAGTGGCTGATTCTTTAGGATCTAAAGTATATGTTTTAAGAGATTCTGTTTCTAGTTTAAACCTTAGGATACATTCTTTAAAATCCGATAGTACGCATCTTAGTCTTCAGATTAAGGATATGTCAAAGAAATCTCCTCAAGAAAAAGGCAAAAAAGAAAAACCCATGGTTAAGACTTTGATTGTTGTTACTCCCGATACCACGGGCAAAAAGTCTGCTTCTATTTTTGAACCTACAGTAACACCAGATTCTTTAGTCTCTCCTGATACCAGTTCTTTCATTGGTTATATATGGGAAAAAAGAAATAAGTTTGAGCCCTAGATTGTAACCCCGTTTTGGTTAATGCCAAAGCGGGGTTTTTATATATTTAAAATAAATATATCGATTATATTATATATATATTATATCAATCTTTATTAATCTCCGCATCTTCTCGCTCGAGCGAGAAGATGCGGGAAGTATGAATAAAATGGCTTAGAATATAGGTTTTTTAGGGTTATTTTGGGCGGTTGTGCCTAGCTATTGACAGGATATATAGCGATATGCTATACTATATACAGTTCTAAAAAATAACGTAGTTTCCCTAATCCTCTAAAGAAAGGATTTGTCATGAAAGCTCACGCGCAGTTGATCGCCCTCGTATTGATTGGCTTGTTGGCAGTAGTTGCCAACATCAGGGTCCCGGATGACTTCTCGGCCGATGTTCAGTGGTTGACGAACGAAGTCGTCGCTCAAGGCGATAGCATCCAGACGCTCGCGGCCAAGCAGGATAGTTCCGCTGTGGCTATGGTGCTGGCCGACAGTGTTCTGCGAGCCGAGATGTATGGCAGGACAAAAGTCCTAGCCGATTCGGCTATTGCCTTACGAGCTTCTCTGACCAAACTTCAGAAGTCCGCCAATAGGGTCAAGAAGTTGGAGGGTCAGGCGAAAGAAAGTCTCGATATTTCCAAACTGACCCAAGAGGAGCTGGAGCTCCTCAAAAGAACGTTCGGCGACCACGTCGCCCTTCGGGCCAAGGATGCCCACGGCGATAAACGTATCGCCAAGGCCAGTTTTTTCGGTCAACAAACTTCGTCCGCCGATCCCGCTTCTTCTTGGGGATCAGCGAGGAAAGGGAAAAACTTCTGACCTAAAAAGGGTTAGGCCCCGCGCTCGTTACGAGCGCGGGGAATTTTCTTTGTTCAACACTTAGTGTTGAACAAAGACCCTGAACGAGCCTGCGAGTTGAAGGGTTACGTTAGTGACCTCTCAAAAACTTTCTAACATGCATAGTATCAAACACTTTTGTTTTTCCGCCCAAAAATCCTTTCTTGCGGTCCAACTGGTGAGTAGCGCCTTGTTTGTCTTCTTCAAACAATTGCCATTTGCCCTCGTCTACAAATTGAGTAAAATATAATTTTCCGCTTTTGCCTTCCACAGGAAATATATTTTCTTTTAATTGTTGGAAAGAGACAGGATCAACATTTTTATCAAATTTACCTTCCAAAATTAAAGCTGTATATTCTTTAACTCTATTATCAAATTCAAATAAAGACTGGGCCAGTTTTTCGGGTGTACTTATTTTATCCCATTCGCCCTTAAACATTTTTGTGTAAGTATCTATTCTTTCTGGGTTTGGTCTTGGAAAGTCTCCAGCTTGATATTCTGGTTTAGACATCTCGCCTAAAATAAATTGGCGGACAATAGAATTACGCGAATCAGCCGGAGTCTCACGCCAGGCTTTTTCAAATTTTTCTACGCCAACAGCCTGCGCATCGGCTTTGCCTGCTTCTGGAACGCTAAGGCTTGGTTTTTCTGGTAGATGGCCGGCAGGTATGCCCGAAGAATTTTCGAAATTTACATAAGGCTTGCCGTCGGCGCCTATTTCTACAATAACTTTATCGCCATCGTGAACAAGATCGGGGAGTTTGCCGCCAAATTTTTTATCTGCTAATTCTTTTAATGTTTCGGCGGTTCTTTTTTTAGCCCAATCGCTAATAGTACCATCTTTAGAAGCATCGTAGCCAAAGCGATCCGGATTCATTCTAAAACTTTGTTCGGTAGAGAACCAAATAGAATCTTGATTGCCAGCTATAGGGTTTTCAAAACGGAAGGGTTTTAATGTTTCTGCAACAGAAGCAGAACCTGGTTTTATATCTTCTAAAGCAGGAGTTTCTGTTAGTGTGTTAGGAGAAGATTCTAAAAATTGAGCAAAATGAGTATTTAATTCGTCAGCTTCTCTTTCTAGACCACAAGCTTTCCAATCCTCGGATGTTTTAGCTATTTGAAGAGCTTCTTCGGTACTTAGGCCGTCTTTGGAATTAACTCCAGCAACCGAATCAAAAAACGCATTATTTTTTTCTATTTGTTCTGGGGTTAAAACTTCTTTTATTGGTGGACCAGAATTGCCCAAAGCTTCGGCGGCATTATCCCACATTTTTTCAACTGCAAATGGCATCTCGGCTAAGGTTTCCAAAGTCATCGCGGTTGCAGTAACACGACCCAACTGGGCAATTCTTTTGCTAACTATGGCTAAAGTATCCATCTGGCCGTTTGAATCTATAATACGGTCGTAATCTCTTAATTTAGCTTCGTGTTTTAAAACAAATTCTTGTATTTTTTTATCTTTTTCTCCTTGTGGTATGGAACTTGCTTCTATAAGCTCAATTTCTTTAGCAGTGTTTTTAACAGAACGTTCAATGCCTAAGGTTATTAATTTTAAAGAAAATTCTTGAAGCATTGTGCGTTTTTCATCTGTGCTTCTAGAATTTAGTCGTTCCACTAAATCTTTTGGTATATCACGATAATAGGTAGTTTTTAAATTTTCTTTGGAAGCTTTTTCATCTCCACCTTTATCAACACTGTAAGTTCCACCAGCCTTTTCATATATTTTTATAGCTTCTTCCAAGGCCATGTCCACATCTAAAAGTCTGTCTTTTGTTGTGGTTTCTAAACTAACTTCTTTAGCAGCTTCAAGCGTTCTAGATGTTGCCATGGCGCCCCAAGTTACCCATTTTAACGGGTTAACAACGCTCATGCCTGTAGCGTCCATTAAGCCTCTGCCGTAGCGCAAAATATTTCCAGTTAGAGACATTATGCTTGCGGTTCTTGTTATGACCCCATCATCAATCTTTTTTGCTTTTTCTCTGGCTTTGTCTCTATCTCTAATAAAATCAGCTTTAAGATTTTTAAAGAAGCGATCTCCGCCAGTACCTTCTGCATAAATTTTGGAAACATTACCGAACAATTTAGACCACTGTTCGTTTTTCCAAGCATCTGCTCTTAAGCCCCAGGTTGCAAAACCTTTAGCAATTTTTTCTTTAGTGGCTTCGGGTAGTTTTTCTACATCTTCAATTGTTTCTACTTTAGCTATCAATTCTGCTTCTTCTGGTTTAATCTCTGTAAACTCAGCATCTACTACGCCTTTGTTTTTTTCTGCTTCTTCTAATTTAGCTTTTCTTATATCTGCGATGTCTCTTCTCATTTCTTTTGGGATATCTCCTTCAAGAAATGATTTGTTAGCCTCTTCGTTTTCTGACTTAACTTCTTTTACTGCTTTCGACACTTCTTCTGTTTTTTCCATAGCAATATCCAAAGCTGATTTTAGAGGTTCGCTTTCAGTTGGTAGTTCTTGGGTTAAGGGTTCTTTTTCTCCAAGGTCTATATCCATTTTTTCTGCTGGTTCTTGCGCTTCTTTTAACCTTTGTTCTAGTTCTTGAGTCAGACGATCTCCCTCTGGTGATGATTCTATCGGTAAATTTGCCGGAACTAAAAACTGCTCCGAAATTATATCGAAATTATTTTCTACTCTTTGCCAAAATCTTTCTATTACATCGTTGCTAATAAGTTCACCTCTTTCTTTAAGGACTTTAGCGCTCATTTCAAACTGGTCTGTTTCTCTTAAGGCCTCCTGAATTTGCGCAGTCTTTTCTGGGCCTAAATCTGGTTTTGTTAAAATTTCTTTTAATTTAGTTTTTTGGTCGTCTAATCTTTCAGCTACCAATGGCAGTTGTTCTTCTTGGTATTCTTTCTGTTTTTCTTTAGATTCTGTTTCAATTCTTCCAGCTAACTCTTCGTCCCTTCTACCTTGAACCATATAGCTTTTCCTTTCTTTTGGTTGCGGTGCGGCAGGAAGTTCGGTCTCTGTTGTTGGCGGGGTTACTGGGGCGGGTTCCTGCGATTCAATCTTTTGTATAGTTTCTGAAAGTCTGTTAGACAAAGCTTCGCGTTCTGTTTCAAATGAGATCACTTCTGCTTCCGGAGGGTCTTCTAAAGCTTTAACTTTTTCTAAGAATGCTCCTAGTTCACTTTTAATTTGTTGTATTTCGGGACTGTTTTTGAAGGCAGGGTCTTTTTCGGCTAAGGCTAAAGCTTCTAGGTCGTCCGATATTTTTGTTTCCAGTTGCCCTTTTAAGTTTTCTTTAGCTTGCTCGCGCATACCCTCCAAGACTTCTTGGGGTATGGTGTCGCCGATTTTAGGTCCGCCTTCTTTATTTTCTCCAGACATTTTATTTATAGTCGCTATTTTATAATTGGTCTAATTGTATCACTCTAACTTTGTTACGCCAATATGCATAATTTATGAAAGTAACGCTAATAGAATAGCACTAATTAAATATAAACAATTGTGTACCCAGCATACGATCGTATGCTCAAAACACGTCAAGACATGTTGAATATCTTACGGATATGAAGTTCGTTATCTAATTCCGTAGCTATAACTATTCTGACATATGGCCTAATATCAAAGTATTCAATTATATAATCTAATTCATCTTGGCAAGGATAGGGATGAACCAAAACACTTTTTTGAAATTCATAAAAACCCATCCTTTTTAATGCCTCTCTTAAAACGTCTCGCGCCGCCCTTTTCTTTTCGGGTATATCAAATATAATCAGACGCCATTTTTTATCCCAGATTTTTGGTTTTTTTATTTCTATATTATCTATATTAAAAGTAATAGCTTTCTTCTTGCCTTTGTCTGTAAGCATCATAGTTAAAGAACCATCGGGGTTTTCGTGTTCGCGGATAAGTTTGGATTTATATAAATTCCTTATAGCTGTTTCCAAAGATCTTTTGTTTATATTCTGCCATTCATTTTTAACTCCTTTGAGTACGCGAAAATATTGATTTGATGTTCGAGCTAAACTTAAACCAAGACCTGCGCCTAACAAAAGAAGAGTTTTTTGTTGGATTGGTCCCAATCTATATATTTTCTTACCCAAATTTGGCATTTTAAATCTTAATTAGACATCTTAATTTTAGATATCTTAAAATTATATCACAAACGTACACCGAGCATACGATCGTATGCTCGTGATACTAGTATTGATTTAATTTAGCTGGAGTTGGTTTAATGTAATTTAATTTAGTTTGGTTTAGTTTAGTCAGTAAATATACTTTTAGCTGGTTTGTGTTAGGATGTTGCGTTAGTTATTTAAAAAATCCGCCAAGCTTAAACCTGTTTCGGTTTTGACCACTCTTTCAACCGCATAAGGCGATAGGGAAAAGAGTTTTCTTTCGTTTATGTTGGCGGTGGTGGTTACGCCAAAAATTAAACCAGCGAACTTGTTGGTATAAATATCAACTAAAATTCCGCCCGAAGAGCCAGATTGCGAAGACAAGCTCATACCGGAAACAATAAAATCGGCATTAAATTCGCTAACTATTGTTTCGCCAAAAAGCATATTAAAGCTTTTAAGCAGAACCTCGTAGCCTAAAAGTTCGCCGGGATAGCTAAATGTGGCGAGTATCTGATCTTTTTTGGGTAAGAAATTTGTATCTATGGAATAATATGGAAAGTCGTTTGCTATCGGTTCGCCGCCAGCGGAGCGTGTCATTTTCCAAATAGAAACATCGTTGGCGTGTCCGTCCCAATTTTTGGGAGCGCCAACATAAACGCTAGGGAACATAACTATTTTAGCGTAGCCAATGTTTTTAGCGGGCGAACCTTGGCGAATTCTGCATTCATAGTTTTTATCTGTAACAAAAGCTTCGGCTACGTGAGCATTGGTTAAAATATAGCCGTTAGGGCTAATGATTACACCAGAGGCAGTTTCGACGCCGTTAGCATATTCGCAGAAAAAATTAACCACACGCGAAGATGCTTTATCGTAAAGCACTGGCTGGCTTAGTCTGGGTGGTGGCGGGGTCAAAACGGGGCTAATGGGAGAAAGGGGTATGGAGGAAACTTCGTTTATTTTTTGCTGTATCAAATCAATAGCTTTTTGATCTAATACAGGTTGAAGCTTGGGCTTGGTCAAAATGGGAGAAATGGGGCTAACGGGTGAAAGGGGTGTGGAGGTTGCTTCTGTAGAGATAGTCAAAGGGTCGGAAAGGGGTAAAGGGGTTGAAATGGGAGAAATGGGTTCAGGCTGGTTAGTGGTTTCTTGGCGGTAAACAAAAAAAGTTGCCGAGACGACAATTATTAAAATGTATATTAAGAATCTCATAAAATATCTGATTAATAATTTCTAATATCCAATTTCTAATTTCCAATCAAATCCCAAGTCCTAATGACAAATGACTAAAAACTTTCGACATTAGACATTTTATTAGATATTAGGAATTAGTAATTGGAAATTTACATACATTCAATCTACTACATTTCTATTTTTATTAAAACGGTGTTTTAATAAGTTTATGTCCAAATACTACAATCCCAAAAGAACTCGCGGGCTTTTTGATCCAAAGTCTAGCCAGCCTTTTCGTTTAAGCCGTTCTAAAATAGATTTATTTTTAAACTGTCCGCGTTGTTTCTATTTGGATAGGCGCTTGGGCGTAGCCCAACCCCCCGGCTATCCCTTTAGTTTAAATAGCGCCGTAGATAAACTTTTAAAAAAGGAATTTGATACACATCGAATTCAAGGCACAGCTCATCCGTTAATGAAAAGCTATAATATAGATGCCGTGCCGTTGGATCATAAATTAATGGATGAGTGGCGTAATGCTTTAAGCGGAGGCATCACATATTTGCACCCCAAAACAAATTTGTTTATAACTGGCGGAGTAGATGATGTTTGGGTAAATACCAAAGGTGAATTTATTATTGTGGATTATAAAGCTACCTCTAAGGACGGCGATGTTAATTTAGATGCAGATTGGCAGATAGGTTATAAAAGACAAGTAGAAATTTATCAGTGGCTTTTTAGGCAGAATAATTTTAAAGTTTCTAGCACCGCTTATTTTGTTTATTGCAATGGCAACACCGATGCCGAAGCTTTTGATTCTAAACTAGAGTTCGATATTTCTATTTTAGCTTACGAAGGCAATGACAATTGGCTAGAGCCTGTTATTTTAGACTTGCATAAGTGTTTGATGTCAGACTCGCTACCGCAGTCGGGAGAGGACTGCGATTACTGCCAGTATAGAGAAGCAGCGCAGGAACAGGAGAGATAGAAGGTGGAATGTAGAAAGTGGATAGTAGCTAAGATTTCTACCCTCTACTTTCTACCCTCTACTTTCATGTTTATCAACCATCTCAAACGTCTAGATTGGATATTATTAGGTGCTATAGCGCTGGTCTTTATATTGGGTCTTTTGATTTTTTATGGCAGTGCGGCCAGCCGTCAGATTTTTTGGCGCCAATTAATTTTTGGTTTGGCAGGTTTTTTATTGATACTAGCTTTAAGTTTTTTTGATTGGCGGATAATAAAAGAAAGTTCTTTTTTCTCGGTCTCTATTTATGTTTTTGGTTTAATTTTGCTTTTTATTCTTTTGGTAGTTGGGGCAGAGGTGAGAGGTGTAACTAGCTGGTTTAAGTTTGGAGCTTTTAACTTTGAGCCGGTGGAGTTGGTTAAAATAATATTAGTAGCGGTTTTAGCAAAATATTTTTCTTCGCGTTTTATAGAACTCCACCGCTGGAAAAATATAATAACATCTTTTTTGTACGCAGGTTTGCCGGCTGGCCTAGTTCTTTTGCAGCCAGATTTAGGTTCGGCGGTGGTGCTTTTGGTTTTATGGTTTGGCATGATACTTTTGGCTGGAATTAAAACAAGACAAATGTTGGCGATAATGTTTTTGGTTTTAGTGGCTACGCTTTTTATGTGGAATTATGGTTTAGCAGATTATCAAAAAAATAGAATAACAAATTTTCTTTATCCAGACCAAGATCCTCTGGGCGGTTCGTATCAAAGCAGACAGGCTATGATAGCCATAGGTTCGGGGGGGTTATTGGGTAAGGGTATAGGCAGGGGCACCGAAACTCGGCTTGGTTTTTTACCCGAGTATGAAACTGACTTTATATTTGCAGCTATAGGCGAGGAACTCGGCTTGGTTGGAGTAGGTCTGCTTCTTATGGGGTGGTTTATCATTTTTTACAGGTTTTATAGTAATATAGTCCTAGCTTCGGATAACTTTTCTAAGCTTTTTATGGCTGGCCTAGCCATTATTTTGTGCACTCACTTTGTTGTAAATATAGGTGCCAACCTTGGCTTTTTGCCCATTACAGGTATTCCCTTGTCTTTTGTGTCTAGTGGAGGGTCTAATTTTGTAAGTTTATGTGTTGGAATTGGCATTCTTCAGGCTATGAGGGCCAGGATTTATAACAGGGGTTCCGCTGGTGATGAGATGGTACTTGACTGATGAATACCCTATAGATTATACTGGTCTTATCGATTGTTACGCTAAATGCCCAGCGAGTCACTTCGCCGAGGCGTCGGTAGCTGTAGCTTAATAGCTATAGTGTAGAAATATTAAATGAATTATTTGGCTCTCGCGTCAAAAAGCAGAGAGTGTTAATAGGCACACCTTGATAAACCCAATGGGTGAGGGGTTTTTTGTGTCTGTTTTTTGGTTTTATTAGTTTGGCCTACGAGCAAAGCGAGTAGTTGCCAAACAATAACCCCAGCCCCAATTTTGCCCCGGATTATTTTGTGCAGTGCGTCCCGCGAATAGCGGGATACTGTTATAGGCGAAGCGCTGCGCCCTTATTAGGGATGGGCTATTCGCCCTCGCGCTTCGCTTGCTAATCTATTGCAAAATTGGGGCGGGGTTCTATATTTTATAACTACTCGCTTCGCTCATAGATAAAATATGAAAAAGAAAATCTTCTCCTCATATAAATACAAACCTTTTCCATTACCCAACCTGTTGGAGGTTCAAATAAATTCATATAAATGGTTTCTAAATAAGGGTTTAGCCGAAATATTTCAAGAAGTTTCTCCTATAGAAGATTACACCGGCAGTAATTTGGAGCTTTCTTTTGGGGGCTATTATTTTGATGAGCCTAAATATTCTCAAGATGAATCCCGAGAACATCTGACTTCGTATGAAGCTCCGCTAAGAATAAAAGCTAGGTTAAAGAATAAACACACGGGTGAAATAAAGGAACAAGAAATCTATTTGGGCGATTTTCCTTTAATGACTTCTCGTGGCACGTTTATTATTAACGGCGTAGAGAGAGTTATTGTTTCTCAACTAATACGTTCTTCCGGTGTTTTTTTTACTGTTCAAAACACAAAAAACAAAAATCAATTTGGCGCCAAGATTATTCCAAACCGCGGCGCTTGGTTAGAATTTGAAACAGATAACGATGGAGTAATTTCCGTAAAAATAGACAGAAAACGCAAAGTGCCAGTCTCATCTCTATTTAGAATTTTTGGTTTAACCCAAGACGAAGATATAATAGAAGCTTTTAAAAAGCACGATACATCTGTTGATGTTACTCACATAAAAAATACTCTAGCTAAAGATGCGGCTAAAAACCAAAACGACGCCTATATAGAAATATATAAGCGCATTCGCCCGGGCGACATGGCTACTGCTGAAAATGCTAAAAGTTTGATAGACGCGATGTTTGGTGGCGCGAGATACGATTTGTCCGAAGTTGGCCGATGGAAAATGGAACAAAGATTGCAAAGTATAAGAAAAGAAGAAGATGCTAAGTCAAGATCTTTTCTTAAAGAAAGGGATCTAAATAAAAATTATACTGACAGAGTTTTGCATTTGGCAGATTTGGTGGCTATTATTTCTCAAGTAATAAAATTAAATAACGAACAACCGCCCAAAGCCGACGACATAGATCATTTAGGCAATCGCCGTGTTCGCGCTATGGGCGAGCTGGTTCAGCAAAGATTAAGATTGGGTTTTGCGCGCTTAGAAAGAATTGCTAAAGACCGAATGTCTACGCTTGATGTAACTACAATTACGCCGGCCCAGCTTATAAATGCGCGTCCTTTAATTGCGGTGGTCAAAGAGTTTTTTGCTTCGTCCCAGCTTTCGCAGTTTATGGATCAAGTGAACCCTTTGGCGGAATTGGAACACAAGCGCCGTCTTTCGGCCTTAGGACCTGGCGGGCTGGCGCGTGAAAGAGCGGGTTTTGAAGTGCGCGATGTGCACACTTCGCACTACGGCAGAATTTGCCCCATTGAAACTCCAGAAGGGCCAAACATTGGTTTGGTGGAATATTTTGCTTCTTATGCCCGATTAAATGAATTTGGATTTATCGAAACTCCTTATAGAGTTATTAAAAACGGCAAAATAACAGAAGATATAAAATATCTTAACGCTTTAGAAGAAGAACAATATTATATTGCTCACGGCGGAGTAAAAGTTGATGAAGATGGTAAATTTTTGGAAGAACTTGTTCAAGTTCGTTATTTAACCGAACCTACTTTAATAGAAAGAAATAAGGTTCAGTTGATGGACGTTTCGCCTCAGCAGATTATTAGCATTGCCACTTCGCTTATTCCTTTTTTGGAACATGATGATGCTAACCGCGCTTTGATGGGTTCCAATATGCAACGCCAAGCTGTGCCTTGCGTTAAGCCGCAGGTGCCTTGGGTGGGCACGGGCGCCGAAGAAAGAGCCGTGCAAGATTCGGGTTATGTAATTTTGGCCGAAGAAGACGGCACTATTGAGGCGGTGGACGGCCGGAAAATTAAAGTTAAATATAGTAAATCAGTTAAAGACAAAATGCGGGGCGAACTTAAAGTGATGCGCACCGAGACGGTTAAAGGCGGCGGCGAAATTGTGGAATATAATTTGCATAACTTTGTGCGTTCCAACCAATATACTTCTTTAAACCAATTTCCTCGCCTGGCTAAAGGCGCTAAATTTAAAAAAGGCGAAGTTTTGGCCGATGGTATTTCGACCGAAGACGGTGCTTTGGCTTTGGGCCAAAATTTAACCGTAGCTTTTATGAGTTGGCGGGGCGGCAATTTTGAAGACGCTATTATTCTTTCCGAAAAAATAGTAGAGCAAGATATTTTCTCTTCCATCCACATTGAAAGCTATTCTATAGATGTGCGTGAAACCAAGCTTGGTCCGGAAATTACTACGCCCGACATTCCCAATGTTTCCGAAGAAAAATTAAAAGATTTAGACGAAGAAGGTATTGTACGCATTGGCGCTGAAGTGGGCCAGGGCGATATTTTGGTGGGCAAGATTTCGCCCAAAGGCGAGGCCGATCTAACCGCCGAAGAAAGATTGCTGCGCGCCATATTCGGCGAAAAGGCCCGCGATGTCAAAGACGCTTCGTTGCATTTGCCTCACGGCAAAAGGGGCCGGGTGGTGGGTATTAAAATTTTTGAACGCGATAAAGGCGATAAGCTGCCAGCCGGCGTTATAAAAACTATTCAAGTGGAAGTGGCTGAATACAGAAAAGTTTCGGTGGGCGATAAATTAGCGGGTAGGCACGGCAACAAAGGTGTTATCTCTATGATTTTGCCAGAAGAAGAAATGCCCTATATGGCCGATGGCCGTAGCGTAGATATTATTTTAAATCCCTTGGGTGTGGCTAGCCGTATGAACATTGGCCAAATTTTAGAAACTCACTTAGGTTGGGCTATGAAAGCTAAGGGCATGAGAGCGGCTACACCAGCTTTAGCCGGTGCTACCGAAGATGAAATTAGAGCCGAACTTAAAGACGCTGGCTTACCCGAAGATGGCAAAGTTGTTTTGCACGATGGCAAGACCGGTGAAAGATTTTCTCAAAAAGTTACCGTGGGAATTATTTATATGATGAAGCTTAACCACTTGGTTGAAGACAAACTTCACATGCGTTCTATTGGGCCCTATTCGCTTATTACGCAACAGCCTTTGGGTGGTAAAGCGCAATTTGGTGGCCAAAGATTTGGCGAAATGGAGGTTTGGGCTTTGGAAGGTTATGGCGCTGCCAATATTTTGCAAGAAATGTTAACCATAAAATCGGACGATGTGGTTGGCCGTGGCTATGCTTATGAAAGCATTATTAAAGGAGAAACAATTAGAACACCAAATATTCCAGCTTCGTTCTTTGTCTTGGTAAACGAAATGAAAGGTTTGGGCCTTAATGTAGAACTTATCGGTGAAGAGGTTTTGCCACCGAGCGAAATTAAAGAAGAAATCAAAATAGAAAATTAACTTCTTAGCTTTCTAGGATGTTAGCTTACTAGGCTTAATACCTAAGAAGCTAAAAAGCTAGGAAGCTAGTAAGCTAAAAAGCTAATACATGCCTAAAACAAGTATTCCTCCAAATTTAAAAGATTTTAAAGCTATAAGAATACGTTTGGCCTCGCCCGACGATATTATGGGCTGGTCTTATGGCGAAGTCATAAAACCAGAGACCATAAATTATCGTACTCAAAAACCGGAAAAAGAAGGTTTGTTTTCCGAAGCAATTTTTGGCCCGACCAAAGATTGGGAATGTTATTGCGGCAAATATCGTCGTATTAGGTACAAAGGCATTGTGTGCGATAAATGCGGAGTAGAAGTAACTCGGGCTATAGTTAGGCGCGAAAGAATGGGGCATATAACTTTGGCGGCGCCGGTTAGCCATATTTGGTTTTTGCGTGGTTTACCATCTAAGATGGGTCTTTTGCTAAACCTGGGTGTTCAAGAACTAGAAAAAGTAATTTATTTTGCGGCTTATATAATAATAGAAGTAGACGAAGAAGCTAGAAACAGTGTTTTAGCCGAAATAGAAAAAGAATATAAAACTAAATTAAAGCTTCAAACCACCAAAGGCGGTCAACGCGAACTTAAAGCTTTGCGTGATACAGCTGTAGACGAACTAAATAAAATTAAAAAATTTCAAGTTATTTCGGAAGCACAATATTATGATCTGTCGTTAAAATACGGCGAAGTCTTTAAGGCTGATATTGGCGCTGAAGCTGTTAGAAGAATTTTCGAGCAAATGGACTTGGAATCTTTAAGAGATGATGTGGTCAAAAAATTAAGCGATATGGAAGAAACCGGTGACAAGAAAAAAATGTTGCGCCGCTTAAGGCTGGTTGAATCTTTGGTTAGAAATAAACTTCGCCCAGAATGGATGTTTATTACAGTACTGCCTGTTATTCCACCAGATTTGCGCCCGATGGTACCATTAGATGGCGGTAGATATGCCACGTCCGATGTTAACGATCTATATAGGCGTGTCATCAATCGTAATAATCGCCTAAAGAAACTTATTGATCTTAAATCTCCGGAAGTTATTGTGCGCAACGAAAAAAGAATGTTGCAAGAAGCCGTGGACGCTTTAATAGATAACTCGGCGCATCGCGGTAGTGAACCTACGGCTACGACAGCTGGGGGCGGTAAGCGCGCACTTAAGTCTCTCGCCGATATGTTAAAGGGTAAGCAAGGCCGATTCCGTCAAAATCTTTTGGGTAAGCGCGTGGATTATTCCGGACGTTCGGTCATTGTGGTGGGTCCCGGTTTAAAACTGCACCAAGCCGGCTTACCCAAGAGAATGGCTTTAGAAATTTTTAAACCCTTCATTATTCATAAACTTATTTATCAAAAGGAAGTGGCTTCTAATATCAGAAACGCCTCTCGTTTAATAGAAGAAGAAGTTGATATTGTTTGGGAATCTTTGGAAGAAGTTATTGCCGATAAAGTTATTTTGCTTAACCGCGCGCCCACCTTGCACCGTTTAGGTATTCAAGCTTTCCAGCCAATATTAATTGAGGGTTCGGCCATTCAGGTCCATCCTTTGGTATGCCAAGCGTTCAATGCCGATTTTGACGGCGACCAAATGGCAGTGCATTTGCCGCTGTCCGATGTAGCTCAAAAAGAAGCTAAAGAAATAATGCTTTCTTCCAAAAATTTGCTTAAACCTTCCACGGGCGAAGCTATCGTGGACCCGCAAAAAGATATGGTTTTGGGAATTTATTGGATGACCAGCGAACCCGATTCCGAAGCTTCAGCGAAGGAGGACGACGATAAATTAAGGAAGCCCTACTCCGCTCCGAATGAGGTCGGAGCTACGAAGGGCGAAGGTAAGATCTTCGGTTCTGCTAACGAGGCAATTTTAGCTTACGATTTTGACGAAGTAGATCTAAGAGCAAAAATTAAAGTTAGATTTGCCAAGTCGGGCGGTGAATTTGTGGAAACGTCTGTTGGCAGGATTTTGTTTAACAATATTTTACCAAAAGAAGTGCCTTATATTAACGAAACAATGAATCGCAAGAAATTGGTTAAGCTAACCAGCGAAGTGATTCAGAATTTTCCTCAGTCAGAAGTTGTTAAGATGTTAGATGATATTAAGGATCTGGGTTTTGATTACTCCACCAGAAGCGGAATTTCTTGGGGTATGAACGATATTATAGTGCCAGAACAAAAAGCGGGAATTATTGGTGGTGCCATGAAAGAAGTAGAAAAGATTCGTGAACATTATCTGCATGGTCTTTTAACTTTGGAAGAAAGAAAATCGAAATCTATTTCTGTTTGGCACAAAACTAAAGAGCAGATTGCTAAATTGGTTCCGCCCACTATGCATAAAGCTAACCCCGTATTTATGATTTTTGATTCTGGCTCTAGAGGCAATATTAGCCAGTTAACCCAGATGGCTGGTATGAAAGGCGTGGTTATTAACCCGGCTGGCGCAACCATAGAACTGCCAATTATTCCATCTTTTAAAGAAGGTTTTAATGTTTTGGAATACTTTATTTCTACGCACGGCGCTAGAAAAGGCACCACCGACACCGCTTTAAAAACTGCGGCGGCGGGTTACTTAACCCGACGTTTGGTGGATGTGGCTCAAGATGTGGTGGTGAGAGAAGATGATTGTGGCGATACCGAAGGCGTAATTAAATATAAAGAAGACGGCGACGAAATTAAAATGTCTTTGGGTGAAAGATCGTTAGGACGCGCGGTGGCCGAAGACATAAAAAATTCTTCGGGTAAAGTTATAGTTAAAAAGAACGAACTGGTTAATCGCGATCAGGCTAAAATCATTGATGAATCTGGTCTTAAGAAAATAAAATTGCGCTCTGTTATGAGATGTAAGAGCATAAAAGGAATTTGCGCCAAGTGTTTTGGTTACGATTTAGGTTCTAACTCTTTGGTAAAAATGGGCGAGGCTGTGGGTATTGTGACTGCTCAAGCCATTGGCGAGCCGGGCACACAGCTTACCATGAGAACTTTCCACGTTGGAGGTGTGGCTGGAGTTTCTGATATTACGCAAGGTCTGCCGCGCGTGGAAGAAGTTTTCGAAGTTCGCCCACCCAAGGGCCAAGCTATAATTTCGGAATTTGATGGCAGGGTGGAGGAAGTTTCTTCGCAGGGTTCACAGAAAATAATTAAAATTAGAGTTGAAACAAAATCTGGTAAAGACGATATTAAAGAATATAGCCTGCCTGTTGGTGTAAGTGTCTTTGTTGAAAAAGGAGATTTAATTGCCAAGGGTTCGCAAATTTCGGAGGGTAATTTAAATTTGCAGGAATTATTTTTGCTGGCTGGCCAAGAAGCGGTAGAACGTTATATTGTAAAAGAAGTTGAAACTATTTACGTGACACAAGGCGCTTCCATTAACGAAAAATATTTAGAAGTTATTGCCCGCCAAATGTTGTCACGCGTTAGAATTGTAGATCCGGGCGATACCAAGCTTTTGCCGGGTGAGGTTTCCGAAAAATGGCAGGTTTGGGCAGAGAATGCGAAAATAGGTAAGCCCTCCTCCGCCCACCCTTCGCTCAAAGCTACGGAGTGGCACGGCAAGGCTACGGAGGGTAAAGGAAAAAAGGCGACTTACGAACAGTTACTATTAGGTATAACCAAAGTGTCCTTAACTACCGAAAGCTTCCTTTCGGCGGCATCGTTCCAAGAAACAGCTCGCAGTTTAATAAATGCCGCTATTGAAGCCAAAGAGGATGGGTTAAGAGGTTTAAAGGAAAATGTTATTGTTGGTCGGCTTATTCCCGCTGGTACCGGATTTCGCGAGTAGCTTCTTAGTTTTCTAGCTTTTAGCTTACTAGAAAGCTAAATTCCTAAGAAGCTAGGAAGCTTGCTTAGCTGTAGCCTTTATGCTAGTATTGCAAAACAATTAAATTGGTAAATTCCGCAGACGACAGGCATTAAAATAAGTCCTGTCTAGGAAAATTATATAGGTCCTATAAGACTTATGGGTCCTATAATAAAAATCTGCGGAAACGCAGATTTTTATGTTAACAAGATCTCAAAAAATAAAATTAGTGGCAGAACTGGCCGAAATACTAAAAAATAACTCTAGTATTCTTTTTGTTGATTTTTCGGGTTTAAACATGGGAGAGATAATTGCTTTAAAAAGAGAATTAAAGAAAGAAAATATAAAGTTTAAAGCCCTAAAGAAATCTTTGCTTGGTTTTGCTTTTGAAAAATCTGGCAGAGAAGAGTTCGATTTATCTTTCCATAAAAATTCTGTGGCCATAGTTTACTCTTCGAATGAATCAGACGCGATTATGGCTAAGCTAGTTTATAAGTTTTCTACCCAAACAAAGAAGTTAGCTATATTAGGCGGATTTTTAATGGGAGAAAAAATGTTAAAAAATGCTGTAGTAGCTTTGGCGCAGTTACCAGAGAGAGAAGTTTTATTGGCGCAAATTGTTCAGCTTTTGATGTCGCCGGTATCCGGATTAGTAAGAGCCTTGGATGCAGTAAGTAAGAAGAGTAATTAAGTAATTAGCAAAGGTCGGGTATGAAATAATATACCAATCTACGAATGAGTACGAATTATACAAATCTATTACAAATATTTGTTAATATATTTGTATCATTCGCATAAATTAGTATATTGGCATAATAAATAAAATGGAAGAAATACAAATACCAGAAAAATTTAAAGACTTAGTGGGTACTGTAGAAAAAATGAACGTAATGGAATTAGCTGAATTGGTTAAAGTTTTAGAAGTTAAATTCGGTGTGTCGGCGGCGGCCCCGGTCGCAATGAGTGGTGGTAATAGCGGAACCACGTCAAACGTGGCGGAGGAAAAATCCACTTTTGATGTGGAATTAAAAGAAGCCGGTGTTCAGAAGATTGCAGTCATCAAGGCGGTACGTGAGCTTACTAGCCTTGGTCTTAAAGAGGCCAAAGATCTAGTTGATGGCGCGCCTAAAGTTATAAAAACAGGAGTGACTAAAGCCGAAGCCGAAGAGATGAAGAAGAAGTTAGAAGAAGCAGGAGCTAAAGCAGATATTAAATAGAAGCTAGAATGTAGAGAGTAGAATGTGGATTAAGAGATCGTTATTTTCTTACTACTATCTACTTTCCACCTTCTAAATTTCGAAGGAGTAGACCGTTTTATTTTTTAGAAAATATATAATTCTTTCTTGAGAATTAACGAAAAAAGACTTAGCTCCAATGAGTTCATCATGACTAAGTCTTTTTTTAATGTTTAGATTTTTATCTAAGATAATAACAAGCCTGTAGTCTGGGCTAAACAAATATACATTTTTATGTAAGGGTGAAGTAAAAACTTGGCTTATATTTTCCGAAAAATCTTTTTTGTTTTTAATGACGCCATTAGTAAGTTCGGCTAAAGTATTTTCGTCTAATAAACCAAAGACCGAACCTTCTATCGAAAATGACTGTAATTTGTTTTCTTCGGTTTTTGTCCAAATTTGAATTTCTTCAAAAACAAGGTTTTCTGCTCCGATGCTTTGGGTTGGAGCTTCAATACCTATAGTCGGAGTGGAAGAAGACAAGGTAAAAGGCATTTTATGGATAAGCCCATTTTCGGTTAGTAAATAGATAGCCTTACCATAAAAAGCGGCGTCTCTAACCGCAGGAATATTTTCTGGGCGTATCCAATAAGTCTTATCCGGAGCATCTCCAAATTCTTCTATAATTTTATCTTCGGTTATTAGTATTTGAGAGTTGGGATTTTCTGGTTTTAATAAAGATGTCACAAGCTTACTGCCTTTTTCTACAGAATCAAATACGCCATCGGCTTTATTAAAATCAAACTTATAAAAATTTTCTCTACCCAAAACAAATATCTTATTTTTACCTAAAGCTATTTTTTCTGGCTCAAACCCCACCGAATTATTTTCTAAATCAAAAACTTTGGTTATTTTATTTATCGCTTCGGCTTTGCTTAGTTCTTTATATATTTTATCTAAATCTGCGCTTAGGGTAGAGCGGGTGGTTTTAAAATAATTAAGTTCGGCTAGGTGTTTTAATTTTTCTTGAGCCGAAAGCCAAAGCTCGTTGGCCTCGGTTTCGTTATTGGCCGCTATTAAATCATTTATTTTGTTTTTTATATCCGAAACTTCTCCAAGTAGTTGCTCCGCCTCTTTTTTATTTTGAGAAGTTTCGTTTCTTATTTTAAGAGAGGTAATTGTTATTACGGAAATGGTTACAATCAAGATAATAATAACTAGGCCAAGTTTAAGCATTTTACCCTTGTTTTTTGAGGGAGGGCCGTAATCTGGTATGTTGGCTTCGGTGTTAATAGATATAAGAGAAGGCTTAGTAGGGGTTTGCTTTAAAGATGGGTTGCCATCTTTAAAGGGATGGAGGCTGATGAGAGCCAGGCTTTTAATGCCAGTATTTGTTTTCGATAAATAGCTGGCTAAGTTTTTTTCTTGTAGTTTTTTTGAAATTTCTTTTTCATCTATTTTATAAATTTGGTTAGTGGCTAACAGGATGTGATCATTGGTTAGTAACTCTCCGCTTATTATGTTTTCAAAAGAAAGCGGATTTATATTTTTAAGATTAGGGGTGGTAGCTATTAATTGAAGAATATTGTCTCTTAATAAAAAAGCAGTGGCATCACCCATTCTAGCCATGTGAAGTTTATTTTCTTTTAACGAAGCTATCAAAACTTTAAGTTTTAAAGCCGATGAGGGTGTTAGCCAATTTTTTTTGCTGTTTAAAAGGGTATTAACTCTTTTTAAAGAAAATTTTAAAGCGGACATGGGCGTAACCAAAGTATTTTGATAATATTCATTTTTAATTACAGTGGCCACCTCGCTAGTAAGTTCGGCATTTTCTTTTCTGGTTTTATTAGATGAAGCTTCAGCGACTATAAATAAACTGCCTAGTTCTGCTTCATCTTTATTTGAAGGTGCAAAAACAAAAGTCTCGGCATAGCTTGAGCCAAGAGGAGATTTATCTTGTATGGTAAGTTCTTCGGGGTGAAAACTAGAGTCTTTCATATACAAAGTATTATAGGGGTATTTTGCTTAACTTTACAATGCCACCTAGATTGCTATACTGTATAAAAATTCAAAAGGTTGCAAGCGGTTTTCAAGGTCGGACCTTGGGGATTTTTAAGGTCCGACCTTAGGTATTGGATTTTTAAATTATGACCAACAGTAATAATCTTTTAGAACAGTTGTTTGGCGTAAAAGCTAAGGTTTTAAAGTTGTTTTTACAACACCCCCAATTGGTTTTATCGGTTGGGGATATAACCAAAAGAACCAATATTAAAAAAGCGGAAACAAAGAAGTTGGTTTTTTATTTTATAAAAATGGGTTTTTTGAAGAAATCTAATGGCAATGACCTGAAGTTAAAAGTACCAAAAAACCGCGTTAGACGCGGTTAATGGTGGACTTAGACTGGTCCAAGAATCCTGGCTTATCATCCTATTAGATACTAGCATACAGATATATGGTGTCAATTGGGTATTATAAAATACGGTTTTGAACCGTGGAGGTGACGGGAATCGAACCCGCAAGCCCTTGGATGATAAGCCAGGGCTCGAGCCAATCCACCCCCACGGCAATATAATTATATAGTGACACTATTCAAATTAAAATGGTAAAGAAGAAAAAGACAAATATAAAGAGAAAAATTAAATTTGTTAAACCTCGGAGGTTTAACAAATTGATCAAACACCGAGTGTTTAATCAGGGGAGAAAGTATCAGCTTAATCAAAACTGGCCATATTTGGACGAACTTAAAAATTTAGTTTTAAAAATATCCCCGCCGTCTTTTCCCAAAATAGAAAGAGGGCTTACTAAAATTGGTAGAATAAAATTAGCCATAATAACTGGCACTTTTTTAAACATACCCAATGCCCGAGCAGATATTATGATAGTGGGGGACGATATAGATTTTAAAAAATTTATTGGTTTCATAAAAACTGTTGAAGAAGAATTAGGCACGGAATTGAAGTATGTAATTTTGGGCATAGACGAATTTAAATATCGCTACGGCATGTTTGATAGATTCGTGCACGATATATTAGAATATCCTCATAGAAAAGTTATAGATAAAGTTGGAAGATTAGAAAGTAGAAAGTAGAAAGTAGTAATTAGAAAAGAGGGTGGTTAGTTTAATGGTAAAATATCCCGTTCACATCGGGAAGAGCATAGGTTCGATTCCTATACTACCCACAATAAAAATATCTAATTCCCAATTACTAATATCTAATAAAATGACTAATTCTTAAAAGCCTAATTAAAGTTTAATTATTTTTTTAGACATTTGGGTTTTTATTAGAAATTGGAAATTAGATATTAGAAATTAATAAAAATCCCCCGAAGGGGGATTTTTAGATATCCATATATCTTATTTTCCTAGTTCCTTTTTCTCGTGAGCTTTCCATAGCCCGGAGGAAGGCTTCTATCTGGTCTACGCGATAGTAGCGGTAGTTATTTATAGGGTTGCGATACGGGCTAAGCTTGCCGTCTCTATCCCAATTGCGCAGTGTTAAGGGTGTAACACCTATAACCGCGGCGGCTTGTTTAATGCTTAGATATTTTCGGCCAAAGCTCACTTTAGTTATTAGAAGGTAGATAGTAGAAAGTAGAAAGATTAAATATATTCTTTCTAATAAACTATCTACTACGTACTACAATCTATATCAATGTTTTATAATCTTTTTATATCAATGTATCTATATTTTAGTATTTAACACGCAAAACAACAATAGGTGTTATCCACCACATAGACTAAATTCTAATTTCTAAATCCTAAATACTAAACAATATCTAAATCCAAAATCACAAATTCCAAGTGGTTTGAGAAATTAATATTTATAGTTTGTTTATAATTTAGGATTTCGTGCTTAGGATTTTTGTTATAATTTATCCACATTCAGCCTATTGATATACGATATATGTGATATGCTGGATATATCCGATAGAGATATCGGATGCCCAGAAAAAGCACTCTGTAACACGTTTATGTGTTGCAGATTTTTTTGTTTTTAAACAAATGGATGATTTTATTTTAATAAGCCAAATTGCAAAAGAGACTCCGTATAGTGCGGAGTATTTGAGTTTGCTTGTTAGAAAAGGGAGAATTTCTGGAAAGAAATTTGGGCGCAATTGGGGAATTTCAAAAAGTGCTTTAGCGGAATATTTAAAAAATCATCAGCAGGTTATTTTGCCGACAATAGAGTCTAATCCCATTGTTTCCCATTTTACCCCTTTAGTAAAATTAGCCGATGCAGGAGTAGGAGTAATGGGTATGATGGGTGAAATGGGTAGAAAAGAGGAAATTAAAAAACTAGAAAATAATTTGGCTACTGACGTTAAAAAAGAATTAGATGAACTGGAACACTTATACCAAGCGCGGATTAACGCGAATCAGACGCAGATTAACGCAGATGCAGAAAAAGAAATTTTAAATTCTAATTTTCAAAAAGAAGAAAAAAATTCTGAAGATAAAGGTCGGTCCTTGGAGAAGTTTTTAAGGACCGACCTTGAAGAGAGTGAACCTAAATTTTCTTTTCCTAAGTTGCAATCTCCAACCTCTAGTTTCTACCCTCTAACTTCTAAGGCTAAATCTTATGGCCGAAGCGCTCTGCAGTGGGGTGAGATGGCCATAGTCAGCATTTTAGTTTTGGGTTTTGTTCTTGGCGGTTTCAATCTTAAATTCGCCAACGCCATTTATGGCGCAGTTAAAGAATTTGTTCAAGATGCCATGACACTGCAAGGCAGAGCGCCCGGCACAGGTGCTAATGAAGTTTTACTTTTAGACAAAGGTGGCAATATTTCGGTAAGCGGCAATATTGAAACCCAAGGGCAGTTAAGAAGTTTTGCGCCACAAGGAGTTGCACCAATAGTTGTTGATTCCCAAACCACCATTCCTAACCTCTCCGCTGATTTTCTTGATGGATTAACATCTGGGAATTTTGACCTTCAACTTATTACCAAAAACGGTTCTCTCACCTCTAACAAAGTAACCCTAGGCGGCGGCGCAGAAATTCTAAGCTCTCTTCTTGTCTCTGCTCCATCAGTATTTTCCGACTACGTCTCTCTAGCCAAAGACCTTGTCGTCAACGGTCAAGCCACTATAGCCAATGGCCTAGATGTTATAGGCAATTCTTCTCTCATAGGCAGACTCACTCTAAAAGGTGATCTAGATGCTACAGGCTTTATTGCTTCTCAACGTGCACAGATAAAAGAAGGCGGCTTAACAGTAAGTGGATCAACTCAACTAAACACACTCGGTGTTACAGGCGGAGCCTCCATGTCTGACCTTGGCATAAGTGGCAACTTCTCTGTAGCTGGAAAAGAAATCTCTCTTGGTGATTCAGGTTCAGACAAAATGACAGTATCTGCATCCAGCACCTTCAAAGGTCCTTTTGAAGTTACCAGCTACGAAGCTAAGTTTGGCCGAGGTATCTCAATATTAGCTAATGGAGCCAGTATCACTGGCAACACATCCATAACAGGAGACTTAACAGTTTCGGGTTCAGCCACTTCAACTTTTGCAAGTAATCTTTCTGTTTCTGGCAACATCAATCTTAACGGCGCTTTCTTGCAGGACGATGCCCCGTTTCTTAGTAGCCAATGGACTACATTAGGTTCAAGTATCTATTACACTGCTGGTAACGTTGGTATCGGCACCACTACACCTGGAGGGACATTAGGCATTGAGGGTGCCGGTATTTTTGATAGTTTTGTATCTGCTAACTACTTTACTTCCACAAGTACAAACAGTTCTTGGATCTTTGGTAACTTTGGTATTGGCACAACTACACCTGGAGTCGCGTTTGACACGAAAGGTGATGGTTCATTCAAAGGCGGTCTCTACATCCAAGCCACCACCACCACCTCATCTCTCATAGCCACATCTACCTTAGAAATACGAGGAGCATCAGGCAACGATCTAGTAGTTACCGACGGCAACACCGGCATCGGCACATCTACACCAGGCAATCTTTTCTCGGTTCACGGCAACGTTAACATTCAAAACAACTTAGTTGTAGAAGGTGATTCAGTATTCAATGGAAATATTAAATTCAAAAAAAATGCCACCACCACAGCTAATGGCGGCATCAGCGCAGGCGGCTTGGCTTCCAGCCAAGGCCTCGAAATCACAGGAGGCGATATTCTATCCAGTGGCAAGCTCACACTTACAGGTGCAGCCACTTCCACCATCCCACAATTAAATGTTTCAACAATTCTCACCGTCCCTACATTAGAAGTTTCTACAATATTTAAAAACTCTGGCACGGCTACATCCACATTTGACGGTGGTTTATCGCTCGGCACTGGAGGACTCAACATAACTTCTGGCGGACTCTATGTAGATGTGGGGGATGTCAACATAGACCAAAAGCTAATAGTGAATGGTGATCTAGGCATCGGCACATCTACTCCGGGTTCTCTGCTCTCTGTTCATGGAGTAGGAAACATTGGCGAGCTAACAATTGAAGGACAATTAAAAACATCTTTCATCACTTCAACTTCCACCACAGCCTCATACTTTGGTGGAGCTATTGGACTTGGGACTTCTACACCGGGAGCTATGTTAGCTGTTAAAGGCGCAGGTATCTTTGATGGATTTGTCAGCGCCGATTACTTCACATCCACATCCACTAACTCAAGCTGGCTATTCGGCAACCTTGGTATTGGCACCACTACTCCCGGTAACAAACTCGCCATAGATGGTGATGCATCAGTAGATAGCCTCTATGCTATGGGGACTACAACAACATCAAGCTTAATAGCCACTTCCACTTTAGAAGTCAGAGGCACTACAGGCAATGACTTTATTGTTTCAAACGGTAGAGTCGGTCTGGGCAGTACCACTCCCTCAAGCACACTTACAATTTCCAACGATTCATCTAATTCAACAAAGAATCTTTTAGATGTAGTTAACTCTGTCGGCACATACAGCTTCGTAGTCACTAACTCTGGATCAGTAGGTATTGGTATGTACAATCCAAGTGGCTACCTGTCCGTCTACGGCAATACATATCTAGCCACCACAGAAGGCAATGTGGGTATAGCCACCACAAGCCCAGGCAACCTTCTTGATATCAACGGTTCACTAGGTGCAGATAGTCTGTACATACAAGGCACGAGTACGATGTCCAGCTTGATTGCCACATCTACATTAGAAGTTAGATCAAACGCATATACAGGCGGTTCTCTATTTAACACATTCAAAGAAAAGATTGGCATAGGCACATCCACTCCAGGATCATTACTCTCGGTTCATGGAGTAGGGAATATTGGAGAGTTAACTATTGAAGGACAATTAAAAACAAGTTTTATTACGGCAACATCAACCACCAACAACACCTTCGCTGGAGCTTTAGATGTAACTGAATCTGCTACGTCTACATTTACTGGAGGAGTTAATGTTTTAACCACGGGCGGTTTATCATCAGCCACGGGATTAACAATTACAGGAGGAGATATATTATCATCAGGCAAGTTTACACTTACTGGAGCTTCCACATCCACCGCGCCTCAACTTAATGTTTCAACAATCTTAACCACCCCAATCTTAGATGTTTCCACCATCATCAAGAACTCTGGTACGGCTACCAGCACATTTGCAGGAGGACTAAGTGTAGCTACTGGAGGATTTTTAGTAAGCGGTGGTGGTCTCTATGTTGATGTGGGGGATGCAACTTTTGATCAGAAACTGGTCGTGCTTGGCAATACAGGCATTGGTACCTCCACGCCCGGCTCTCTGCTCTCTGTCCAAGGCATGGCAAACCTCGGAGGTTTGACAGTGGAGGGCATCTCTAAAGTCGGCACGCTTATGGCCACCTCCTCTTCGGCTTCTATACTGACTCTGGGCAACGTCGGTATTGGCCGAACTTCACCCACTGTTCTGCTCGAAGTCGCGGGTAATACATATATTGGTTACAGCGGTGGCGGAACTGGCTACACTGGTGCTCCCGTGGGCGACCTCTCTATCTTTGGAGGAGAGATTAATTTAGGTTATGGCTTTGCCTCCACTACGCTGACATCGCTTAATGGCCGTCTTTCTATATATGATACTTCACAGGCCTCCACCAGTCCGGGTGCAATTCTTTCAATACATGCCAACACCACCACACCAGCATTCTTGCTTAACCAAGCAGGCGCGGGAGATATATTCACACTGCAGGATAATGGCATCACGGGACTCATACTGCGGGACGGATCTTTACTCGGTATTGCTACATCCACACCCACAGAAAGATTAGAAGTTGCAGGTAATGGTTTATTTAAAGGAGGTCTTTACGTGCAAGCCACATCAACTATGTCCAGCTTGATTGCCACGTCTACATTAGAAGTACGAGGCGCATCAGGCAGTGATTTCTTTGTTAATGATGGGAATACTGGAATTGGAACAAGTAGTCCATCTTCGCTTCTATCTATAACAGGAGGTACAGGAGTTTATTCCACTGGGGGAAATGTGGGGATTGGTATTGCAGACCCTGCAAACCAATTAGTGATTAAAGGTTCTGGAACTCAAGTTATTAGAATCAATACTACTGGAAACGGTAATAGCGCAAACATTCATTTCAATAGCCCAACAGGCAGTGGCACAGTTCAAGATTGGCAAGTGGGTACAAACGGAGCAGTAGCAGACAATGCTTTAGAGTTTTACGACATAACAGGTGGCGCAGCTAGAGTCCGTATTTTGCCTGGTGGTTTTTTCGGCATTGGCACCACAACCCCAGGTGGTGGATTATCCGTCAGCTTCAGCACAACAACACCAGCCTTTTTACTTAACCAAGCAGGCACTGGAGATTTATTAACACTTCAAGATAATGGGTCAACTGTGTTTACGGTCAAAGACGACGGCAACGTCGGGATTGGGATGACGGCACCAGGGGCGTTACTTCATGTTGCTAAAAATGGTGGTGGGGCAACGTACGAGGCGCTAAGACTAGAAAATACTGCGGGGGCTGAAGGCGAGGGAGCGCATCTCTCATTTTGGGGAAGCAGTGTAGAAAAAGCACGTATTCAAATGACCAATGTTGGGGGTGCAGGCCACGACTTAAGATTTTCTACAACAGGAGATACTGGAACAGTGTCAGAAAGGGTCAGGATTCAAGGAAACGGCAACGTCGGGATTGGGATGACGTCGGCGAGTGTGATATTAGACGTAACTGGGGACATTGAATACACGGGTACTATCACTGATGTTTCAGACGAACGGCTCAAGGAAAATCTGACGCCAATCTCCGGCGCCTTAACCAAGCTCGGAACTCTGCGTACCGTCTCATACAATATGATCGGGGAGTCGGACATCAATCTTGGTGTCATTGCCCAAGACGTCCAGAATGTCTTTCCCGAAGCAGTAAGTATTGTGGATCCAGAGAATGGGTACTTGGGCGTGGACTATACCCAGCTGGTCCCGGCTATCATCTCTGGTTTGAATAACATTTCCAACGTCATAGATATATTTGCCGCTCCCACCACTACGCCTTCTATTTCTATTGACGCCAATGGAAATGTTGGTATAGGCAGTACAACTCCAAATTACAAACTAGCCGTCATAGGGGATATAGCGGCTACAAGCTTCGTTAACATTTCAACTAGAACATCTAAAAAAGACATAGAGTACTTAGATAGTACAGACGATCAAAACATTCTAAACAAGATTAAAGATATTAAAGTAGCTACATACAATTACACAGATGAACAATGTAGCCCTTCGGCAAGCTCAGGGCAATCAAACCTTTCTTCTGTATGTTCCAATAGGTTAGGTTTGATTGCAGAAGAAGCGCCTTCCGAAGTCTTAGCTATATCTGGTAAAGGAGTAGATATATACAAACTATCTACATTCATACTTGCAGGTGTTAAGGCACAGCAAGTACAGATAGATGACATTAAGAATGAAATTACAAATATCAAAGCACAAATTACAAATAATTCTCAATTCTCAATTTCCAATTTACAATCAAACTCCAATGATTCAATTTTCAAACAAATCATAACAGTTGCAAAGAGCACGTTGGCTTCTATAGCAAGTGCAATGGGGGAATGGGCGAATGCGGTTTTGGCCGAAACAACCAAGCTTATTAAAAACAGCGAAACAGATTCCGAGGTTAACTTTAAAACTTTTGGTGTAACTTCCAGCCGAGACGAAGTTATAGCTTCGGGATCGGCTACGTTGATTATGTTGCCGGCTGACGCACAAACAGGTGTAGCTCCTGCGGGAATCAAAATAAAATTTGATGAATCGTTTACAAGCATAATTAGCGACACGCAAGTTATTAAAGTTATTGTTACACCAACATCTCGTTTAAATGGCCCATTGTATGTTAGCCAAAAAACGAGGTTTGGTTTTGAGGTGCGCGAAATAAACGCTTTTGACGAAGGTGGCACGTTTGACTGGATGGTGGTCGCTCGCCGAGTTGGCTCGGAAGAAATAAATTCCAATATACCCTACTCCGCCAAGGCTTCGCAGGGCGAGCAAATTCCAAACAATAATCAAACACCATCAGAAACCCCTTCTGCTCCCGTTGAACCATCTGCAATTACAACAGAACCCGCGTCAAACGCGGCACAGCCCATTGCTCCCGTTGAATCAGTAACTCCACCCACCGAGGAAATTCCACTTGTGCCCGCAGAAGAAATTGCACCAACGGAAGAAGCTCCGGTCGAGCCCGTACCTTCAGAAACTCCAGCGCCTTAATTTTAAAATTCCAAGAATCAGGATGAATCCCAAGGTCGGACCTTTTCCTTGTCGGACTTAACAATGTCCGACCTTAAATTCCCAAGGCCAAACCTTAAATTAAAGGATTTTAAACAACCAAAAAACCGCGTCTAACGCGGTTAATGGCGGAACTTCAGCATAGGACGAGAATCCAGACTTGGTATTAGCCTTATTGTAGCAGATGCCAAAGTCATGTCAAGCACATTGTAGATAGTTTTTCCCGGAGGGCCGGTTGAGGGATTTGCACCCTCGAAGTCCAGAATACCAAGTCTGGATTCGCACTACGCCACCGGCCCGGCTTTTATTATATCATGGCAATAAATTTCCCAAAGGTTTGGGATTAGCGGGATTTTTTAATGAGACGAAACACCAGAAAGGCAAATACTCCTATCAGAATAACAAAAGTCCAAGAGCTGTTAATTATACCGGCAATTGAGGTACTCATAAATTATTTTTTTGGTTTAGAAATTATAATTGCAATAGCAATAAGCAAAAGCATTGTAATAATTCCAGCCAAATTGTAATAAGTTAAAATGTCGCTCATTTTTCTTTTGATAAATATACGGCAAAAAACAACGATGATAAGCCGAAGACCAATCCTTTAATTATTTCTAAAAAATTCACAACGGAAAAAGCTGTAATAGTTAATGACGGCACAACCACGACTGCTATAAGCCATGCGGTCGCTAAATTAACAAGAAATTCGGACAGTGTTTTTAATTGGGATTTATCCAGCATTGATTATGATTATAACAATCGGCCAACCAGCGTCAAGTGACAAAAAAGTCAGATTTTGAAAATTTAAGCCACCAAAAAACCGCTATTTTTTATTTCCCCACGTGGCATGGAGCACGATGCCTAAGGCTAAGAGAATTATAACCATAGTGAGATAAAATATTATATTATTCATTTTTTATTTTTTAACGTGTTGTAAACTAAAATGGCCACTATCAAAAGAAATACAGCGCCAGTTAGATATAGATATTGTAATCCTTCTATAATGTTCATAATTTAATATTCTTAATTATTAATAGGCTAACAAACCAACTAACAAAGGAAAATAGTAGACCAACAAAAGATAAGTTTAAGTTAAAGCTCTCTATAGTTAGCGAAGGCAAGACTAGAGAAATCAAAAAAGCAATCCCTAAATTTGATAATGTTTCAGCCAGCGGTTTTAGTTGTGAGTCAGAAAGCATAATCACATTTTAGCATAGTTAGTAATATGCCAATATATAAATGAATGTGAATGATACGAATATAAATACGAACCTATTTCTCCCGTTACTGAAGAGCCCGCACCTTCAGAAACTCTAGCGCCTTAAATTTTAATTCCCCAAGGTCAGACCTTGAAAATTTAAGCCACCAAAAAACCGCCCTTGCGGGCGGTTTTTTGGCCAAGCTCTAGCCTAGTATTCAAAGCAGGACTTAGTATTAAGTATATCAGTATGGTGGGGCTATTTACGAGGGCGGTAAAATAAAACGATACCAAGCATAATTAGCAAGGCGACTAGGGCAAATATATTAAATATATTAGAGCTCATTTTATTTATGCCGAATGGCCCAGATAAAAACTATGGTGCCGAATAAGCCTATAATTAGATATGCAAGTAGAAGCGGATTTATAATCATATAATTTATTTATTTAAAATTATTCCGATGAATAAAAAAACTATCGCTGTGGTTAAGCCTCCAAGCAGTGTCCATTCATTTACCACAGCAGGTTCAGTAGGCACAAAATATGCTATCACAATTGAACCTACTAGTATTTTTGATACGTCAGAAAAATAATCTGCTAGAGTGGAAATTTGGTCCTTGTTTAAATTCATAACTTTTCTAATTATCTTATAAGAAATTTAACAAGTCAATTAAGAAACTCTATATTTGCCAAAACTCCTACACCTTAAATTTTAGTTCCCCAAGGCCAGACCTTTTCTTTGGTGGACTTACTAAGGTCTGGCCTTAAAGTGGCTATTAACTCTCGCATCAGCTCGTATATCAATGTTTTATAATCTTTATATTAGTTTCTATTAATTTGTTACTAATAATTATAAAGGTTTTGAAGTTTTAACAAACCCGTAGAATCTTTCATAAGTCCTATAGGTCTTATAGGACTTATATAGTTTAAAGGTCTGGCCTTGTTGGAGTTTCCCCAAAGAACACTGGTTCTCCACAACTACGCGCCATTGTGCGACATAAAACCATTGACGCGTGTTTTTATAAAATAAAATTTAATCCACAATATTGTATTTTTTATTTAGTGTTATTTAGTGTTAAGATTACTTAAATGATAGTATCCGATATATATCGGATATATCGGATATAGTGGTTAATAGCAAAAACATTAGTTAATTGTCAAATAATTTAATTTAAAAACAATGGAAATACCGCAAAATATTTTAAAAGAGTTGGAAGAAAAAAAGACTCAAGCTATATTAGCTCAAGTATCTGTGTCTGAAAGAGAGACAATGACATCTATAGGACCTATGGGAGTTCCGCCACCGATGCCACCTCTTATGATGATAGAAGCCGATCCGCACAAAAAAAGCGGAGGTGAAATGTTTTTTGATTTTATGGCAAAAATTTCTGTTTATGCGGCCATATTTTTAACTCCGCTTATATTTTTTAGTTCTTCCGATGTTATAAATTTGCCAAAGCAGTTTTTACTCTCTACTTTGGCTTTAGTTGGTTTAGTTTCTTGGATAGGTAAAACTGTGGCTTCGGGCAGATTTGTTTGGCGCAAAAATATTATTTTATGGCCGTTGCTTTTAGTAACTTTAA
>JAUYOV010000014.1 GCA_030697795.1 bacterium | reverse complement strand
TTTTGGATTTTTGTTTTATGCGTTTAAGAAATCAAGGCTAAGCGAAGTTGAGTTAGGTGTTTTAGCTAGCTGGGTGTTTATTTTAAGCACTAAATTCTTTTATACAACTTCTTTACCTTTAGAATTTATGTTTTGGTTCTTACCAGTATTATTCATACTGGCGCAGATTAACGCGGATTCATCAGCGCGGATCAGCGCGGATTCTTCATCGGCGTCCATCGGCGGTTTGTGGAGCTACAGGTTTCAGCAAGGCTCTGTTAAAACTTTAGCGATATTTTTCGTTTTGCTAATTTTATTAACTGCAACTTTGGGTGGTTTATATTTCTCGGTTCAAAGATGGCTGGCTGAAAATAATTTTGCGAATGTTGTAACCGCGTCAAACACGGCTAAGCCCGAAGAAGCTGTCAAAAATAGGGATAATGTTTTAAATGGTATATATTCTTCGGTTACAGATAATCCTTACGAAGTTAGATATTTTAGGGCTTTGTCGCAGGTATTATTCCAAAAATTAAACGATGTGTTTACAGAAATTAATTCTAGAGAAGGTGCCGAAAGGCAACCTAAAGCCGAAGAATCAACTCTTATACAAAATTTAACCATTAGAACAGTAAATGCTGTTCAAGAGGCTTCTAAATTAGATCCAAACAATGTCGAAGTGATAGTTAATAACGCAGAATCTTACAGAAACTTGGTTCCGTTAGTGCAGGGTTCGGAAGATTTAGCTATACAGAGTTACGAAAAAGCTATTATTCTAGAGCCAATTAACCCATTTATTAAAACTCAATTAGGGCAGTTGTATTTGGTTAAATCTAATTTGTTTAATCAGCAGGGAGAGGTAGATGAAGATCTAGTAACTAAATCCAGGAATGTTCTAGAAGAAGCTTTAAAGTTGAATCCAAACTATGCTAACGCTAGGTATTTCTTTGCCCTAATACAAGACAAAGAAGGAAATAAGAAAGAAGCGTTGGAAAACTTTAAGATATTAAAATCGACCAACCCAGATAATAAACTAATAGAGGAAATAATTAAGAATTTAGAACAAGGTTTGCCAGCGCTGGGTGTTCCGCCTAAACCAGCTACACCACCAAATTCTTCTAAAGCAAAAGAGACAAAGGGGATACCGGCTAAATAGCGCTAGAACAAGCTAAAAGCCTCAAGATTATACATCTTGAGGCTTTTTTGATATTATCTATTTGTTAATAAAATATGGGCCTGTAGCTTAGTGGTAGAGCAGCCGGTTTGCATCCGGCAGATGGGAGTCCGATTCTCCCCAGGTCCACAAAATAATAATGTAATCCTACTTCGCTCTGTAAATTTACAGAGCTACGCAGGATGGAAAAGCTCTACTTCTAAAGTAGAGCTTTTCCACTTTGTGGATATGTTTTGTTGTTGTGCTTGTTTAAATAAAAGTTTAAAATGTGGAGTACAGGGTTACAGAAGTGGGAGAATGTGGATAATAGTGTGCATAAGTCGGTCAGAAAGGGGATAAGTTCCAATTTATCCTGCGAGCTTCGCGAGTAGCTGATAAATTGAGAACCCCGCCCTCTATTCTCTATGTATTATGTTTATGTTTTAAAAATAAATAGAAGAGGAATATATATAGGCTACACAGAAGATTTGAAGCGTAGATTTAAAGAACATAGCAAAAGTAGTAAATGTGTTCTTGTTTATTACGAAGCATATGAGTCTTCTGATTTGGCTAGAAATAGAGAGAGAAAATTAAAACAATATAGTGGAGCATTAAGAGCGTTAAAGAAGAGGATAAATATTTAAAGAGGGCGGGGTGATCGAGTTTTTGTTCAATCACTACGTTCTTGAAAAAACTCGTCATGTTCATCGGCGAATACCATCACACCATAGATGCAAAAAGGCGTTTGGCCGTGCCGGCTAAATTTAGAAAAAGAATCGGTGAAATGGCGGTGTTAACTAAGAGTTTGGATAATTCTTTGGTTTTATATCCAATGAAAGAATGGGAAGAGCTTGCTACTAAGCTTTCAAAATTACCAGTAGGGCAATCGGGTACAAGAAGTTTTGTTAGAACAATGCTGGCGGGTGCCACAGATGTGGAAATTGATTCTTTGGGTAGAGTCTTGATTCCAGATTATTTAAAAGATTTTGCCGGTTTAAAAAAGAATGTGGTGATAGCGGGTTTATTTAACAGGTTAGAAATTTGGGACGAAGAAAATTGGAACGAGTATAAAAAGAATTCGGAAAAATCGACTCCAGAAATTGCTGAGAAATTAGGAGAATTAGGAATATATTAGCTTTCAGCTTCATTAGCTTCATTAGAGTTTAGAAAATAAAAAATATGACTAACAAGCTAACGAAGCTAACAGCTAACGAAGCTGGGCATGTGCCAGTACTTTTAAAAGAAGTTATTCAGTATCTTGATCCA
>JAUYOV010000013.1 GCA_030697795.1 bacterium | reverse complement strand
GGCTTTCCTGGTATTTATGCTCAAGATAAAGATATTGAGGGGGTAAGGCAGGGGCTTGCCGAAACACTCGAAGAATATCTGTTTTTAAGTTTCCAAAAGAAAAAGCCTGTTAAGGGATTTGATATCAAAATTCCATCGTATGCTAAAGCCCATTAGCCGCCGCGAGCTTATGAGAAGGCTTAGGCGACTAGGTTTTATTGGTCCTTTTTCTGGAGGCAAGCATCAGTTTATGGAAAAAGGCAATTTTAAGATTTCTATTCCAAATCCACACGGCAATGATATCGGAGTAAAATTGCTAGATAGAATTATTAAGGACTTAAAAATTAGTGCCTCAGAGTTTTTGGATCTATGAAACTCCAAACCATACTCGGCGTTAGGCAATTTAAGAGATGGCTTGAAAAAGAAATCGGCAAAAAATGTAAGGATTATTGTTGGGATTGTTTTATTTGTAGATCATGGCGAGTTTATGATGAAGTGGCAGGGTATGTAGATCACATTAAATTTTTAGAAAAGCCATTGCCAAAAAAGACAAAATTGAAAAAATAAAAAGCCCCAATTATATTCGAGGGGCTTTTAGTACCAATAGTTTAAGCGCCATGCTACAAAAGTAGCAGTAGCCAGTCCGAAAGCAGATGAAATTAAACCAATATCTAAACCAAAAATTTCAAATGCCAAAGGATGTGTTAGGCCGATTTCATCATGAGCTGCGCTTAAAATCGCGCCAGCGATTATTAAGCCAATACCTGTCCACCACAGCATTTTTTTCATTTGCGCCCCTTTCTTTTTATATGCTATCATATATCTCACCATGAGTCAAGAGATAGAACAAATTAAAAATGTTTTAGAAAAAGAAGTGCGTCCGATGCTGGCTATGCATTTGGGGTCTTTGGATTTTGTGGGTTTTAAAGAAGGCGTGGTGAGCGTGCGCTTTCAGGGAACATGCAAGGGTTGCCCATTGTCCAATTTAACTCTTAAAGCCGGGATTGAAAGTATTCTTAAA
>JAUYOV010000012.1 GCA_030697795.1 bacterium | reverse complement strand
AGCATGCTAAGGTGTAGAAAGTGAGTGAGAGAGTGGCTAAGGTTTGGTAATTTTTGTGAGATGCAAATACCCATACCGGAAATTCCCAACTGTTGGCGACAAAACTTATTGTAGCAAGTGAATATGTGCGGATTAGGGTTACGTAGGAGGCTATATCCCCTAAGCCAAACTATAAGGGCACCCCGGGGTGCCCAACTTTCAAACATGAAATGCATATCCTTTCTGAGAGGGTTGTGTATAGTAAAACATCAGCTTGTTATAGCAAATTTAGTTAACTTTGAGTTTGTGAGCTAAAATTTTTTAATAGGACAAGCATAATAACAAGCAATTTGGGTTTGAAGTTGAAAAAAAAAATAAAAAAAAAATATTTTTTTTAAAACTTAAATAACTTTCTACCTACGAACGTCAACTCCCCCATTATAGAGAGGAAGTTATTTCCAGGGATATAATGCGTCTATTACCTGCTGGCAATGAACTACGAAACATTGCCGGTTAAAAAATAATTATGACTGAATAGGGGACCCCGGGGTGCCCGATGTACCACACCAGATTTTGCACCTATTTTATAGCAAATATTGTACTGATTCGATTAGGATGACAAAACGGCCCACCTGGGCGGATGCCAAACACATAGAAAGTGTTATCTCTGCAATAGGATCCCTAAATACATGTTAGGTCAAAAATTAGTATCCAAAATGTGCATAAAAAGTGTCACAGAACAGGCACCTGTAATTTTTCCATCTTGCATCCAATAATCGTTTTGGAAGTGGCTAATGCTTTTTCCAATATCCCATTAGTATGGGCACTTGATACAGTATCTCTAATACATTCTATTCCAACGAAATCGTGAAATATATTTTTCAGCCAAAGGTCGCCTGAAAAAACCTCCAAAAATCAGACACTTACAGCGGGGTTTCTCAACCAATATAAAACATACAATAAAAGTGAGCATACCAATAGGTAGCTATATACACGGGCTAAATGCTGTGCTGCTTGGAATTACATTATCTATAGCCGTTCAAAAGCTATTTCACTTTATATATTTTTCACAATTTCCAAGCACCTGATAAAATGGTAAAAAATACCAACAAAAAAATTAACTATGTTACAATTGAATATTGATAATATTAACAAATCGAATAGTTGACCAATTCAATGCATAAAACAACGTATATCGCTAAGTCAATCATGAGGTCATGTCAAAAATGCAATTTTGTAGAAAAATGGTTCAGTCACGAAAACGCAGTTTGAAATATCTAACCATTCATAACTAATGATGCAAAAATAAATAGCACAAATTACTAACCAATAGAAGCGCTAACTTGCCACAAAGGATTATTTGATTTGAACTGACAGGATTAGAGATTTCTGCGTGCACAGTCGCGACTGTCATTTTTGTGGAGTGATGCCATTGCGCGAATACTTTAGAAGCATAACTAACCGTTAACCCTTCCCTTTCATTCGCACGACCTTCCACAAGTGTCGAATAATGTTCATTATCAATAGCAGCATCTGAAAAATCCGATTCAACATATACATCTGCAAATTAGTCGTTTAAATATTTTTCGCCTATTTGGGCACCCCGGGGTCCCCTCTTCTAAAATTGCGTTGCCTTCTCTCCTGGCCTTCGTTGTTTAGCTTTCAAAATAACTTTTTCTGTGATTAAACATGCAACTGACTTGCCTGAAGCGGTGGAAAACGCTTTCCTTTAAT
>JAUYOV010000011.1 GCA_030697795.1 bacterium | reverse complement strand
TTATAAATTTGCCAAAGCAGTTTTTACTCTCTACTTTGGCTTTAGTTGGTTTAGTTTCTTGGATAGGTAAAACTGTGGCTTCGGGCAGATTTGTTTGGCGCAAAAATATTATTTTATGGCCGTTGCTTTTAGTAACTTTAACCGCAATTTTTGCTTCTACCTTTTCTAGTTCTTTTTGGATCAGCTTTTTAGGTGATGCCGGCCGATATTCCTTGGCAGGGCTTTCTATACTTTCTTATTTGGCCATAGCTTTGGTAGCTTTCCAAAACTTTAATCGTAAAGATGCAAATATTGTAGCAATATTGTGGGTAGCAAGTTCTGTTGTGGCAGCTATCTTTGCTTTACTGCAGTTTTTTGGATTGTATCTTTTCCCAATTGATTTATATAAATCGAGGTTATTTAACACAATTGGTGGACCGTTTGCTTTAAGTTTATTTGTGCTTTCGGTTTCACCTTTTATTTGGTGTTTAATGCAAGGGAGAATCGATAAAAAAATTAAAATAGGACTAGGTTTTGTTTTAGCTTTGCAATTAGCAATATCGGTAATAGTAGATTTTAGGGTGGGTTGGATTGGCTTAATAGCTTCGGCGTTGTTCTTGATTCTTATTGGTTTTAAAAGTGGAGAAATGGGTGGTGTTGGTTCTTACCAGAAAAAAGTTTTGTTGCCTTTGGGCATAGTTATATTTTCTGTTTTAATGTGGTTTATAACAGCGCCTCAAATTAAAGATTTAAGTATGCCAGCAGAGATTAATCCGTCTTATGGCGCCAGCTTTGATATATTAGTAAAAAACTGGAGCGAGAAACCAGTGTTTGGTTCTGGTTTGGAAACTTACCCATATGTTTACGCAAAATTTAAAGATGCTTCGCTTAACCAAACAAATTATTGGGGTTTAAACTTTAATGATTCCGTGGCCGAAATAATTACGTGGGCCACTGTAACAGGATTTTTTGGAACATTGGCGTTAATTGCGTTTATTTTTGGATTTTTGTTTTATGCGTTTAAGAAATCAAGGCTAAGCGAAGTTGAGTTAGGTGTTTTAGCTAGCTGGGTGTTTATTTTAAGCACTAAATTCTTTTATACAACTTCTTTACCTTTAGAATTTATGTTTTGGTTCTT
>JAUYOV010000010.1 GCA_030697795.1 bacterium | reverse complement strand
TCTATGGGTCAAACAGGATTGCCAAAATATATTTTAAAAACGGTAAATTGAATTTAAGCCCCCACGGTCTTTAAGGGGGCTTTTTTATCGCTTTTTTAAGTGTTAGAATCTTTTATATCATGTTAGAAAAATTTTGGTTTTGGTTGAAACAAAATAGGACAGAAGTTTTAATTTTTCTTTTGGCTTTCGGCATACGTTTTTTATATGCTCTTTTTGTATTATTATTTTTCGGCGAGCACGGCTTTATCGCGCATTCCGATGCTTTTTCTTTCTATCTTCGTGGCGCGGAAAATTTAATAAATCATCATATTTTCAGTTTAAACACCGCGCCTCCCTATATGCCGGACGCTTACCGAATGCCGCTTTACACTTTTTTTGTGGCATTTTTTCTATGGTTGAAACTTCCGCTTTTTTGGATCATTTTTGCTCAGAATTTTATGGCCGGCGCCATGAGCGTTTTAATCTATAGAATTGGGATTATACTTTTTTCTTCTAAGCGCATCGGTTTCTGGGCAGCTACTTTAACCGCTTTGGAGCCGGCATCAATTTATTGGAACAACCTTTTGATGTCCGATTATTTATTCGCTTTTTTATTTGTTTTAGCTTGCTATTATTTTTTTCTTAAACACTACTATGCTTTTGCGCTCTTTCTGGGGCTGGCTACGCTTACACGACCGACCAGTCTGTATTTTCTGCCATTATTCATGCTTCTAATAATTTTTAAGGTACCGTGGAAGCAAGCAGTGATTACGATTTTAATATTTCTCGCGGTACTTTTTCCGTGGATGCTTAGAAATAAAATTGTATTTAATACTTGGCAGCTCACTAGCGCTTCTTGGTATAATCTTTACGGCATACTCGCACAGAAATTCGCCGATACGGAAGGTTTTAAATTGCCCTACCCCGTTCCTCCATCTAATTACCCTAATCTGGAAACTTTCGCGTATAATTTTATGAATGTCCCATTTTATAAAAATCATTTTTGGGAGCTTGTTAAAGAACGCCCATTTGAATACGTAAAATTTCACGCTACTCTTGCTTTAAAATCCAGGTTAGTCAATTATTATGAATATTTGGTCGATTATGTTCTTAAGCCGAAATTTCCAACTTTGTTATTTGGCTTTCTTGGTACATTCGTTTATTTTCTGACGGCGCTGGGATGGTTTTTTTGGATAGCCGTTTATATTTTAATGCTGGCAAGTTTGTTTTGTGCAAAACAACGCGCCTACCCCATCATGTTTTTAGCTATGATTGGAATAATTATGTTCACAGCCGGTAGCACGGGAGCTTTTGGCGCCGACGGCAGCAGATTTATAATACCCTTGGCGCCATTTATGTTTATTTTTGCCTCTGCCGGGTTCAAAATTATTTATAACCGTTTGAAATATGTTTTCTAAACAAAATCTGATTTTGGGAATGCTCCTGCTAATC
>JAUYOV010000009.1 GCA_030697795.1 bacterium | reverse complement strand
GCAATAAAAACGGCGATATCAATGGTGATGGCAAAGTAAACATAATTGACTTTTCCATAATGCTCTTTTTCTGGAACCAGCGTAGTCCTAAAAATCCCTGCGCCGATATCAATCAGGACGGCATAGTAAATATTTTTGATTTTTCCATTATGCTCTTCTGGTGGACCGGCTAGCGAGCTAGCCATACACGAAAATACACGAATATGGACACGAATAAACACGAAAAGTTATTATATAAGGAGTTGTCTTACCAAGTGCAGGGGGCTGCTATCGAAGTAAGAAAAGATTTTGGTTCCGGGCATAAAGAAAGTATTTATCAGAATGCATTTGCGGAAGAACTTAAAGCTAGAAAAGTTAAATTTGAAAAAGAGAAAGCTATCAAAATTTATTCGCCTAAAACCAAAAACTTTATAGGATTGTATCGTCCAGATTTTATTGTTGAAGATAAAATTTTAATTGAGCTTAAAGCAGTAAATAAAATACCAAAAATGTTCATTGATCAGCTATATGACTATTTAAGAAACAGCCAATATGAACTTGGTTATTTTATAAATTTTGCGTCGCCAAGGCTTTATATTAAAAGAATAATTTATACCAATGACCGGAAGTAGACACGAAATACCACGGATTACCAACACGAAACTCCACAAAAATTATTTCATTCGTGGCTGTTCGTGTTATTATTCGTGGTTATTAGTGTTTTTGCTGGCTATTAGTATATTTCCATTGATCGCAGAAGCGCAAGGTTTAATTCTCAAAAGTCTAAAAACAACATACAACGCCGGAGACAGCTTTTCCGTGTCGCTGTCGCTGGATACGAAAGGGCAATCCGTAAACACCTTAAGCGGCAAAATCCAAGTTCCAACTTCCAACCTCCAAATTCTTGATGTAAGATACGGCAGCTCCATAATTTCTTTATGGGTGGAGCGCCCCAAAATAGATTCTTCCGGAAATATTACTTTTGTCGGCGGCATTCCCGGCGGATTTTCCGGATCCAATGGGCCGATTTTAACTTTCGGAGTGCGCGCTAAATCCGAAGGCCAGGCTGCTATAAACATAAAAGACATAAAAATATTGCTTAACGACGGCAAAGGCACGGAACTCGCAGGGGCCACCTCCGGGATTTTGAAACTTATCATAAGCAAAGCTTTGCCTAAACCGGCGCAGGAGGAAGAACCTAAAGAAGCGTATATTCCTCCGCCGGATACTGTTCCTCCGGAAAGTTTTATTCCTTTAGTAAGCAGTCATCCTACCATAGGAGATAATAAATATTTTGTTTCTTTCTTCGCGGTTGATAAGGATTCCGGCGTAGCCAAATATGAAATCGTGGAAAGCCCGCTGATTCTTTCCTTATTCACCAAACGGTTTGACGCTTCTCCGCTGACGGCCGAAACGCCGTATATTTTAAAAGGGCAATTTTGGGCTTACAAGATAACCGTGCGCGCTTACGACCAAGCCGGAAATTTTACGGATAGTTTTGTTATAAAACCGTTAAGCGCCAAAGTGGTTGT
>JAUYOV010000008.1 GCA_030697795.1 bacterium | reverse complement strand
GTGGATCGTATTGAAACTCTCATCGGGAGAGTATTTTTTATTTCATCTGATGATGACCGGAAAATTATTACTTAATCCAAAAAACGAAAGCAAACACGACCGCTTAATTTTATATCTTTCTGGAAACACAAAATTAGTTTTCAATGATATCCGCAAATTCGGAAAATGCAGAATTACAGATTCTTTAAAAAATTTAGCAGGGCAGGACGCCTTGCAAATTTCTTTCCCCGACTTCAAAAAGTTAATTACAGTAAAAAACAGAAACATAAAAATTTTCTTGCTTGATCAAAAACATATTGCGGGCATTGGAAATATATACGCGGATGAAATTTTGTGGGAAGCCAGCATCCATCCCCTGCAAAAAACAAACACTCTTAAACATTTTGAAATTTTAAAACTTTTTAAATCTATCAAAAGAATTTTGAGGCTCGCTATAAAAAAAGGAGGTACAAGTTCGCGAGATTATAGGAAGCCGGACAACACTGAAGGACAGTACTATAAAATTAGAAAAGTATATCAGAGAACGGGAGAAAGTTGTGCGAAATGCGGTGGAATAATTCAGAGAATAGTTGTCGGAGGAAGGAGCACTCATTTTTGTCCAAAGCATCAGAAATAACTTCTTATTGTACTCCCTCGACAAGCTCGGGAAATAATTGCTGAGCCTGGAAGCATTACCCAAATTGTCGCTATTTTGAAAACCTGTCAATAGCGCAAACTGGCTAGTCTCTAAATATCTAAACCAAAAACCAAAAACCCTTCCGAGCAGAGGGGTTTTTGAATTGGAGCGTTGTAACTTTAATAAACCCTACTAATCGCTTATAAAGCTTTACTAAGGTTTACTAATCTTTAGTATTGTTTTTAAATCCAACTCAAGTCATTGCGAGCGATAGCGAAGCAATCTAACCAAGCAGATCATTCTGAACGAAGTGAAGAATCTCAGCCACTTATCCACAGAGGAACGGAACCAAGGGTATATAATAGATCCATGGCTGACAACGGTAAAAACGATTCCGTTTTTGGAGGCTTGTTACCTCTTTCCGAGGCGGCAGTTTTAGCCGGAACAACTCCGGACTATTTGCGTTATTTAATTTTTAAAAACAAGCTCCAAGGGCAAAAGTTTGGCAAGATTTGGTTCACTAGAAAAGAGTGGCTTCACGCCTATTTCAATCCTAAAGTTATCAAAACCAATCTCTCTAAAAACGGAAGC